>CAJQLI010000099.1 GCA_905479125.1 uncultured Alphaproteobacteria bacterium
CAGCGTTGCTGACCGAGAGGCGGCAGATGATGCCGGTTCACTGCCCGCCGATCCGGCCATGCCGGTTGTTCCCGACGACCTGGGCTTTGATCCCGAATATTTCGATCCGGACGATTTCGATCCCGACCGGTTCGACCCCGACAATACCGACGAGGATTACATATGAAGAATATCGGCAACCTGATGAAACAGGCACAGGAAATGCAGACGAAAATGCAGGAAATGCAGGACCGTCTTGCCGAGGTCGATGTGACCGGCGCCGCCGGCGGCGGCATGGTGACCGTAACCATGAACGCCAAAAGCGAAATGAAAGCCGTGAAGATAGACCCGACCTTGTTCAGTGCCGAGGATGCCGAGGTTGTTGAAGGCCTGATCGTCGCGGCCTGCAACGATGCAAAGACCAAGGCCGAAGCGACGATGCAGGAAGAAATGGCAAAGATCACCGGCGGGCTGAACCTGCCGCCGGGCATGAAGCTGCCTTTTTAAAGTCCGAACTGCTGACGCAGCGATAAGAAACCGGGATCAAACATGTCTTCCCCCGAAATAGAACGGCTGGTCCAGTTGCTGGCAAAGTTGCCGGGGCTCGGCCCGCGATCTGCCCGCCGCGCTGCCCTGCATCTGATCAAGCGCAAGGACATCCTGCTCGAGCCGCTCGCCGCCGCGATGACAGATGCGGCGATATCGGTTCGCACCTGCGGCACCTGCGGCAACCTGGACGCGACCGACCCGTGTGGAATCTGCGCCGATGAGCGCCGTGACCGTTCTGTGATCTGCATCGTTGAGGACGTCGCCGACCTGTGGGCGCTGGAACGCACGGCGACCTTCAAGGGGGCGTATCATGTCGTCGGCGGTACCCTGTCGGCGCTCGACGGGCGGGGCCCGGAAGATCTTAATATCTCACCGCTGCTGGCCCGGGTGTCGGCCGGGGGAATTTCTGAAGTGATCCTCGCCACCTCGGCGACGGTCGAGGGACAGACCACCGCGCATTACATTTCCGACCGGCTCGAAGATATCGGTGCCGAGCGTGGCGAAGGCCCCCACATCACCCGTCTCGCCCATGGCGTGCCGGTGGGGGGTGAGCTTGATTACCTCGATGACGGCACCCTGTCTGCGGCGCTGAAGGCCCGGCGTCCTGTCTGAATTCCCTTGGGTTTCCTGCGACAGTTAGCAAAAATCTCTTGTTTTCAATTATTTGTATTATCTTTGCCATAGGATTAAGCGCTCTTTAGGAACTGAGGGGCCATAATCACTCATCTACAAAGCTAATTTCCAGGCAGATGAATCAAGTTCAGACAATCGATCCGGTGACAGAACCCCGGTGGGCGGACAGGCTACAGGGCACCAATATCAACCCTGTTACCCTGCTGGCGACCGATTATCTGAATCATTTCAATGAAGTGATCATGCTTATTGAAATGATTGCGGATATGCCTGATATGATCGAGGACGTTCTCGCCTGGGAACCGAAATCCTATGAGAAGCATTTCGCCGATAGCGGGTTCAAGGATAAGGACCTGGCGATTGAAGCCTATGGCGCGGCACCCGAAGACCTGAAGGCCCAGTTCGATGCCCTTGTCGCGTGCCTCAACGGGAATATCTTCAAGACGCACCAGATGCTCAAGGGAGTGGACGTCGAAGCGCCGGGGCCCAACCTTGCTGAAGATGTCCGGGTGGCGGTCGGAAAGTTCCATCGGCTGGTGGAAATGATCAGCAGCGTCATCAATGGCGGTACGATAAAAAACACGCCCGAAGAAACCGAGGTGTCGAGCGCACAGGCGGAAATCGACGCGATGTTCTAACGCCGTGTAACGGCTTAAAGAACAGAAAAACCCCAGGTCCTTCAGCACCCAGACAGATCATCACCCCGGTCCTGTACCGGGGTTCAGCCTAGGCATCTTCCATTGTCATTTCCGCATTGCGGCGCATGGCTGTGATCATTGAGGCGCCAAGCAGGAAGTTCCGCGCCTTCGCAGGGTCGCCCGCCATCTCGCGCAGGTTCTGCATATTCGCCGCCCGGGCTTCGGGGTCCGTGGCTTCCAGGCGTTTCTTGTTGGCGATGGTTTGTTCCTGAACGAACTCGACCGCGTAGGTCCGCCGCTGCTTGTCGTACAGGTCCATCAGGTTTTCGTCCTCGCCATCGACGATCACGGCGGCGAGCTTGTCCGTGAGGTTGACCGCATCCTGGATGCCGCCGTTCAGGCCCATCCCGCCGATCGAATTGTTCACATGTGCCGAATCGCCGGCCAGCAGCACCCGGCCGAGCCGGAACGTGGAGGCAACGCGCTGGTGCACGTTGTAGAGGTTGCGGTGGACGATATCGTAATCGCTGTCGCGCTTGAAGAATTTCTGCATCTTTTCCTGGACGAAGTCGTCGGCCAGCAGGGCTTCTTCGTCGGCTTCGGGGTCGGCTGGAAACACGAGGCGCCACAGGCCGGGCGGGCCGTCGGCGGCAACCTTGAAGCAGTTGCACCACTCATCGGGGTCGGCGATGTAATTGCGGAACGACATGCCGCGCTCCGCCTGGAAATCGAACGGTGTCGACAGCACCAGAAATCTTTCCGCCCAGGTGAAACCCTCGAACGCGATCCCGGCGGATTTCCGCACCACGCTGCGCCCGCCATCGGCGCCGATCAGCCAGTCGCCTTCGAATGTCTGTACGCCGTCCGGTGTGGTCGCGGTCACGGTGACGCCATCAGGGGTGTGATCGATCGCGGTTACGTCGTGGTTGAACAGTATCGTTGCGGTCTCCTCTCCCTGGAGCTTGGCGAGAAATATCTTGGCCAGCTTGAACTGTTCGCACTGGACGACGAACGGGAACTTGGTGTCGTCGGCCAGGGCCGCGTGGTCGAACGTGGCGACTTTCTCGCCGGTCGGGCGATCCCAGAATTCGAATTCTTCGGCCACCAGTCCCTGTTCTATGACCTGGTCAATCACGCCCAGCCCATCGAGTACTTCGAGCGTTGCCGGATGCGTCGTCGCGGCACGCGGATCGTCCTGCAGTTCGCTGTTCTGGTCGAGCACGGTGACGGTCACGCCGCGCCGGGCCAGCGCATAGGCGCAGATAAGACCAACGGGTCCGCCGCCTGAAATGACAACCTGGCTTTTACTCATGACGGGAACTCCAATTTCTGCCTGTGGCGCATGTGACTGAGGAAGTAGTCTAGGAAGGCTATAAGCATTAGTCAACTTAGGTAGTTGACTGTCATAGTGTCGCGTGGTCCAATTAATCAATCGATAACAGGACCTGTCTGAAATATGGCGAAAAGCAGCACAGTCAAAGGGCGGGGCAGTATTTCCCGGCACGACTACTTCGCCGAGGTGGCAGAGGCACGCTACGTGCTGCGCAGGGTTTTCCGGATTACAGAAGAGCAGGCGCGCGAGGCCGGCCTTGATCCGCTCGCCCACCAGGCCCTGATCCAGATCTATGGTAGCGCCGATGGCCGGTTGCGGGTGGCGCAACTGGCGGAGCGGCTGGATATCACGCCGGCATTTGCATCCAGCCTGCTTAAATCGCTCGGTACCGACGGCATGATCGACCGACACCGCGATGCGGATGATCACCGGGTGACGTGGGTGTCGGTAACGGAGCAGGCAATCGAAAAGCTTGTCGCCATCGATGCGGCGGTTGGCTTCCATGTGGATTATTTCGCAGCCCAGATCCCGGCCAAAGACCGCAAGCGGGCATTGGCGACGCTGAAGTTTTATGTGGGGCTGGGGTAGGGCGTCTGGTTGTTGCCCTGCCAACGATGATCAATCCCCTCTGTCATCCCGGCCTTGTGCCGGGATCCAGTCTTTGTTCGATGCACCGGATGAGTCGTGGCCTACTGGGCCCCGGCACAGGGCCGGGGTGACAGGAGAATATAACCGGCGGCAATCGGGAAATTGTGTCCTGCTCGTGTCGAGGTCGCCTCACCCGTGATGATGGTGATCGCCCGCGTTCTCATAATGCAGCCTTAACAGATCGATGCCGTAATCATTGCCGTTCGGCGTGCGCACGATGGTGTGCACGTGGAACTTGGCGGGTTCGTCATTGTTCAGGAAGACGCCGGTATGGTGGTCGAACTCGATGAACGTCACCGGGCTCTGGATGCGGTAATAGAACGCGTCGTCTTCCGACATGCCGCCGATCCAGCAGAAATGGGTGTCGGCGAGGTGGCGCTCGACGTCGGCCAGCCGCGCGGCGCGCGGGCCGTCCGGGAGCGTGACCAGATAGGCGTCGACCAGGTCCAGCAGGTCGCGCTGCTGCGTCTTGGTCATGGTATCGGCGCGCAGGCCCTCATAGGGCACAATGCGGTTATCCTGATAGGCGCCGCCGAGATGCAGGTTGTCGGCGAAGTGGCGACGGCTATCCGGCATGTCCCCGCCCATGATTGACCGGTAGACAATGGCGGCGTCCTGCTGGCCGGTATCGAGCCCGCGCATCAGCGACAGCCCGCCGCGTTCCTCGTCCTCGAACAGGCGGATGCCGTCATATTTTCCCTGGTCGCCATAGGACGGTTCCGCGCCCATGAAGGCCGGGGTCAACACCATCTGGTCACCGACCATCAGGCAGTTCAGGCACAGGTGATGGCCGAATAGCTGCCAGCCCCAGGGTTTATCGGTGGAGGGCTCGCCGAACAGACAGAAAATATAGCTCCATTCGCCCAGGACCAGCGGCGCGCCGATCAGTTCGCCCAGGAATCCGTTAAGGCGCATCACGTCGCGCGACATCTCAAAGCCTCGTGCACTCAGGCTGGCGCGCACCACCTCCATGACGGTTTCGCGCAGCGCCATGGGGTGTTCGTCCAGCCGCAATCCGTGGGTCTCGACATATAGCTCGGTGTTCTGCCAGTTGCGCCATTGATCGCTGTCGACCGGGAAATGCATGGCGGATTTCTGGTCCGGCGTGAGCGCGGCCATCATCACTGCCACCGCATCGACCACGGCAGTCGTCGGCGCGCCTTCGGGTTTGAGCGCGAACAGGCCGGGTTTCACCGTGCCGTCCGTGGTCAGCCCGCGAAACGGTTTCTCGAACAGGGCGCGCCACGATGCGAACAAGCCCTGCGGCCGCTCACCCTGCATTCGCGCCTCGGTGTGACCCCTCGGTGTAACGTGCGGGTCGCGCTTTTCGGTCGGCAGGTAGGGGCGATAATCTGGCAGGGACATGACGCGCAGGCTCCGGTTGCGGGGGCGGACCTATCTTACGGGGGTTCGGGGGCCGGATGTAGGAGGAAATGCGAACGCTGATGGCGGGCCTATTTGGGTTCCCAGGCCGGGGACGGTCTTGGTTTTGAATTAACCGGGATGTTTATTCCAACTGCCTGTCACACCCGTATTGAATGGTGGGCCGGTGTGTACTTAATCGCCGGGTCGAACAACTTTGAATTTTCGTGTGGCACTTCCGAGCACGCGGGAAAGTCCGCGCCGTGACTGCATTCCTATTAATGCGCCAAACAGTATATTGCCGGAGTAATAAAGTCGGCCGGGTTGTTCCTCTGCCACCTTCCAGCCATTACGCTCGAACAGCGTCCGCCACCAAGCTGCACGAAAGTAGAACGCCTCCGTAAATTCGTTCCCGCGCTCTCCATGCCGCGGGCTAAGCAGAATTGATCTTATCCATTTGAGTTTGAAACGCTTCAACACTGACAGCGCAGTGCGTGACGTGGCGCGCCCTCCGTCTGAGGTGGTACTTTCGGGCGTTGGTCGTCTCTGGCCCGGCGTTAACGGCTCGTTGAGGGAAACATCTGCCGACTGGAGGTTCCGTAAATTGCCAAGCACAACTTTTGGCAATGCCGGATAATACGTGAGAGACGTCCATACGCGCCATAGCGGGCTTGGAACAATGTGATACATCGCGCCGCCGGGTTTCAGTACTCTTGCGCATTCATCGAGCAATGCATCGAGGTTTTTCACATGCTCCAATACGTTCGACGAGAAAATGACATCGAAGGTTGAGTCCCCGAAAGGAATGGTGACGCCGTCATATAGGAGCACGGGAAATCGAGGCTCCGGGTGCAACGCCACATCAATGGATACGCAATTTTCGACGTATCCCGATATGGCTGCAGCCTGATAACCGCTCCCTCCGCCAATTTCGAGTACATGGTCGGTGGTTTTCAACTCGTCAGCTATAAGCTCGAGCTCTACACGTCGAACATTCTCGGTATGGGTGACGTCAGCGTGGCTCATGTGTTTTCTTGGTACCAAAGAAAAATAGGATTTGCCTTTATAGCGGAATGTTCAGGTTTGTCTCCAAATGGCTGGCCTCAGCACTGGCTCCGCATCGACGAATGCGGCGGTCGGCGTGCCGTCGGGTATCGGCGCGGATAGACCGGGGGCTTGTCCCGGGACCCAGAGCGCTGCGACTGCGTATGAAGGCTGGACCCCGGCACAGGGCCGGGGTGACAGTTTTGATTTGTTGACCGTTGAGGGGCGCGCCGACCGGCTTTAAGCCGCTTCGCGCGCTTTCGCCCGGTAGGTCAGGCCCTGTTTCCAGTCCGAATCCTTCGGGATCATCCCTTCATAGGACGCAAGCTCCGTCAGGCTGACGGAGCGGCCGGCCGCGCGGGTGGCGATGGCGGGTTTGCCGTCCGCGAAATCCCGGGCGGCGGCGATCATCACGCGGCGGAACTGGGCAACCGCGCCGTCGCTGACGCCGAGATAATCCTTGGTGCGGTCGGCGACCGACCCCATCGATTCCCACATCGCCATATCCTGTGACGGGATGCCGTAAATGCCGGTGAAGTCACCGTTCTTCATGGCCTCGCGGTCCTGCAGGAAGTTGTTGTCCAGCGTGCGGATCTTGCGGAAGTTCTCGTCGATATCGACACCGATTTCGGCGCCGCAGAACTTGCGCCATTCGTCCGATGAGATGCCCTTGGTTTCGTGGAAAGCGATCCAGTAGAACATCGTGTTGCCGTCATCCATGGGCACCAGCATCTGCGCCAGCCGGTACTGGTCGTTTGGCGGAATGATGACCGAGAATGGGGCGACGAACAGCGTGGCCCGGATATAGTCGTTGATTTCCGGATCGATGATCGGTGTGCGGACCGCCGCATAGTGGAAACCGAAATCGGTTTTTTCCAGGCGGATGCGCGGTGCCTTGTCGCGTGACGGGCGCGGCCAGCTGGTGGCGGTCGCCTTGGCGCTGTCGACCTCTGCCGGCGGCATGTTCGATGAATGCAGGCTGGATGAATGCGCCGAATCGATGGAGCCTTCGAGCACCTGCGCCCAGTTGCAGGACGTGTGAATTTTAACGATGGCGATCTTGTCGTCGGGGCAATGGGCCCAGGACGGAGGCTCAAACTCGGCGACGTTGTCTGCATCGCCCATCCACACCCAGATGAACCCGCCGGATTCCTGGGTCGGGAAGGATTTGATTTTCGCTTCTTCCTTCAGACCTTCACCGCCATTGGGTTCGGACGGCATATCGAGCACGTTGCCGTTCACATCGAATTTCCAGCCGTGATACAGGCAGCGCAGGCCGCAATCTTCGTTGCGCCCGAAAGCGAGCGAGGCGCCGCGGTGGCGGCAGAACTCATCGATCGCGCCGATACGGCCTTCGGTATCGCGGAACACCACCATGTCTTCGCCCAGCAGGCGGACGCGGGCAGGCTTGCCGTCGCGTTCCGCCACTTCTTCCGACATGCAGGCCGGAATCCAGTGACTGCGCATGATGCCGCCCATCGCGGTGTCGCCTTCGACGAGGCACAAAAGGTCGTTTTCTTCAGGTGTAATCATGTTGTTTCCTCCTGTCGGGGCCGGTTCGCCCGTGTCCTGCGTCCCGCTATGGGTTCTTAGGAACCAAAGAATATTCTTCGGAAACTAAGAAGTTTGCACGAATTTGTCAAGAAGTTTAGACTGCAAACCCGCGCTCTCCAACATGGCAGAATGGCAGAAACATTGGCTTCCACGTCGACAATAGCCCCGATTGGCAGAAATCTGAAACTCGGTATTGCCGGTCTCGGTCGCGGATTTACCGTGATGCTGCCGACGCTCGCGCTGCATCCGCGGCTGGATGTCGTGGCGGCGGTCGATACAAGGCCAGCGGCCGGGGTGCGGTTCGAGGCCGATTTCGGCGGGACTGCCTATGACAGCGTCGAGGCGATGTGCGGCGAGGCTGATATCGACGCGGTCTACGTTGCGACACCGCACCAGTTTCATGCCGAACACACTGAAATTGCGGCACGGGCGGGAAAACACATTCTGGTCGAAAAGCCGATGGCGCTGACCATCGAAGACTGCACACGCATGATCGACGCCGCGGCGTCTGCCGGGGTTCACCTGCTGGTCGGTCACAGCCATAGTTATGACGCGCCGATTCTCGAAGCGCGCCGTCTGATCGAGACCGGCGATTACGGTGCGCCGCGGCTGATCAACGCGATGAACTATACCGATTTCATCTACCGTCCGCGCCGGCCCGAAGAACTCGATACCGCGCTGGGCGGCGGTGTGGTGTTCAGCCAGGCCGCGCATCAGATTGATATTGCCCGTCTGCTCGGCGGCGGCATGGTCGAGACGGTGTATGCAACGACGGGCAATTACGATCCGGCCCGACCGACCGAGGGGGTCTACAGCGCGTTGCTCAAATTCGCTGACGGGACGGTCGCGAACCTGACCTATTCGGGCTACGGCCATTTCGATTCGGATGAATTTACCGGCTGGCGCGGCGAATCCGGTGCGGTGAAGGACCCGGCGAATTACGGCGCCGCCCGGCGCGCCCTTGCCGAGATCGGTGATGCGGATGCCGAAGCTGCGCTCAAGGCCGACCGCGCCTATGGCGGCCCCGCGGGCGCGAGCGCGCCGACAGCGCCGCCGGAAGATCGTAGCCACGAACATTTCGGCCTGTTCATCGTCAGCTGCGCACGGGGCGATATCCGCCCCGGCCCCGATGGCGTGAAGGTCTACGCCGATGACGGTATCAACAGTTTCCCCCTCGCGCCGCCCGTGGTGCCGCGCAGCGAGGTCATCGACGAGCTGTGCGCCGCCGTGTTCGACGACGTGCCGCCGCTGCATTCGGGTGAATGGGGCCGTGCCACGCTGGAAGTCTGCCGTGCCGTATTGCAATCGGCGAATGAAGGGCGCGAGGTTCGCCTCGATCAGCAGGTTCCCGTACGGGGTGGTCCGCACATCGCAGGCGATAGCGTCTGATGGCTGACCTGCCCGCGGGAGATTCCCGGCTTATCCTGCAACACTGGCGCGATGCGGTCCCCAATGACCGGCTCGCCCATCTGATCCGCGATGCGGGGCGCAGTCTCGGCCAGGGGCTGACACCTTTGCTCGCCGCGCATGATATCCCGTTCGGCCACTGGTCGTTCCTGCGCGTTCTGTGGGACCGCGACGGCCTGACCCAGAAAGAGCTCAGCGATGCGGCGGGCGTCACCGAGCCGACGACCTTCGCGGCGGTAAAGGCGCTGATGGCCAAGGGCTATGTCACGCGGCGCCACAACCCGGGCAATAAGCGGAAGTTCTATGTCTACCTGACATCCGAAGGGGCTGCCCTGCGCGATGTGCTGGTGCCGCTGGCAGAAGAGGTGAACCGTGTTGCCGTCAAAGGCATTCCGCCCGAGAACATCCGGATCATGCGTGAAACCCTGTTGGCGATTATCGAGAACCTCGCAGACGATGCTGTCTAGCTTTTGCGGCCAGCCTGTCGCGTTGAACGGCAGCCCATGCATTGCCCTGACGCGCTGCGCGGCTGTACCACATCAGCGCCGCCACCCGGTCGCGTGAGACGCCGCGGCCGGTTTCCAGCATTTCCGCGTAGTTGAGCTGGGCGATAGGATTTCCTGCATCGGCCGCATTTTTATACCAGCGGGCGGCGGCGGCGAAATCCAGCGGCCGTCCTTCGCCAAACCGGTACATGTTGGCAATCGCGACCTGCGCGCGGATATCGCCCGCCTCGGCCAGCGCATGCCATTCAGAAAATGCTTCGCTATAGCGACCGCCGTCATAAGCCTCTGCACCCGCTGCAAATCTGGCCGCAAATTTCGCCGCAACGTCGGCGGCGGAAACGGTCGTGCACATATAAAGTGTGATCAGGATCGTGGCGAAGATGCGCATGTGTCGAATATGAGACACGGGTCCCGGATATAAGACCGTTTTATTGTCACATATAGGTGAGCTGATAGGTGAGCGGGGAAGGAAAGGCGGGAGAGAAAGGCGGGGCCTAGCGATCCTTCAGGCCGTCGATCTGTTTCTTGAGCTGGACGTATTGAACGCCGTTCGGATCCAGAAATTCGAGCAGCCGGGTCCACCGCTTCCGTGCCGTTTTCGTATCACCCGCTGACAGTGCCAGCGCGCCGGACATCCACAGGCCCCGGGGTTGGTCCGGGTCGCGGGCGAGAATACGGTTGAGCACGGGCTCCAACTCGGCCTGCGGTGGTGGTGCCGGTTCGGCGGCCTTCACGATCGCGTCGGCGTAGGAGACCTGGATCTCGACATCGTCCGGCCGCAGGGCGGCGGCTTTGGCATAGGCTTCTTTCGCGGCAGCGTGATCGCCGAGGACGCCGCGTGCACCACCGAGACGCAGCCAGCCGGCGAGGTCGTCGGGATTGTCTTTCAGTTTCTCTGCGAGACCATCGACCATGTTGCGGATCATCGCCTGGCGGTCTGCGGCGGACATATTCTGGGCTGCCTCCATCTGCTCGCGGGTTGGCCCCGGGCCGGCGGCAAGCGGTGGCGCGCGGTCGCGAAGGGCGGCGAGGGCGTTGCTGTCCATCCCGATTTCGCCGGCAAGCCTGGCGATCCGCGGGCGCAGGAATTTGAGCCAGGGTGCATCGGGTGGCGAGGCGGCTTCAAGTGCAACCCAGCGGTCTAGCGCGGCGCGTAACCGGCCACCCTGCTGGTCCGCGACACCCTGGTAATATTGTGCGCGGGGTTCGGTCGGATCACGGCGCAGGGCTTCGGCAAATGCTGCCTGCGCATCCGGCGTAATCTGTCCGTTTGCGGCCAGCGCCAATGCTTCACCGGCGCGGGAGGCAAATTCGGCATTGGCAGGCGCGAGGCGCATTAGCTGCCGATAGGCGACAGCAGCCTGCCGATGACGCTTCATCCGTGTGAGCACGTTGCCGAGGGATAACCAGCTTTCCAGGTCGGACGGGTTCTTTTCGAGTGCGGCGGCGAGACGGGCCACTTCCTGGCGCTGTTTGGTGTCGCCCGTGGGGGACTGCGGCGCGGAACCGCCGGCTGCCCGCACTTCCGCTGCGGGTTTGCCGGGCAGGTCAGGGCTGCCATGCGTCACATAGACGTAGATCGCGAGCGCCGGCACGCACAGACCGGTGACGATCGCGGTGATACGCCGTGGCTTGCCGGTGGAGCCGATAGTCGTGGCGGTAACTGCACCGTCATTGGCAGCGAGCATGCGGCGGCTGATTTCCGTCCGCGCGGCCTCGGCTTCTTCCGGGCTGATCACGCTGCGGGCGACGTCGCGTTCCACCTCGTCGAGCTGGTCGCGGTAAATCTCGATCTCGTGCGCGGCGCGGGTCGCGGCGGTCCGATTTACGCGAATCATCGGTAAAACCACTATCGCGATAGCGGCCAGCGTCATAACGGTCAGGGCGATGCCGAGGATCATTGGTCAGGTTTCTCCGCAAGCATGGCATCGACCCGGGCGCGTTCATCGGCGCTGAGCGGGGCGACCGGGGCCGCCACTGCGACACGGCGCCGGCGGTGCCAGAGCGTCACTCCGAATATCCCGATGGCGAAAATAACCCCGGGACCGATCCACAGGATCAAGGTCGAATTCTTGAAGGGCGGCCGCAGCAGGACGAAATCGCCATAGCGCTCGACAATAAAATCGACCGCCTCGGTATCGGTGTCGCCCGCCGTCAACCGGTCGCGCACCAGGATGCGCAGGTCGCGGGCAAGCGTCGCATCCGAATCGTCGATCGACTGGTTCTGGCAGACCAGGCATCGCAGCTCCTTGCTGATTTCACGGGCACGGGCTTCGAGCGCCGGGTCTTTCAGGATTTCATCGGGCTGAAGTGCCAGCGCCTCACTGGGTGCAAGGGGCGATAAAGCAGGAGCGCAGAGCGGTGCCGCGAGCAGGGCAGCGATGAACAGGAATATTCTCATGAGCCGCCTGCCCCGGCGGAGCCTGCCTTTGAACTATCCGTTACCGGCTGCGCCGCCTGCTTGAGCAAAGGCAGGATCAGCGATTCAAGCTGGTGAGGATATATCTGGCCGACATGACGATAGCGAATATGTCCCGATGCATCGACGACGAAGGTTTCGGGGTAGCCGTAAACCCCCCAGTCGATGGCCGTGCGGCCCGTGTTATCCACGCCGACCTTTTTGAAAGGGTTGCCGAGCTGGTCCAGAAACCGTGTCGCGTCTTCCGGCTTGTCCTTGTAGTTGATGCCGTAAATCGTGACACCCTGTTGCGCCAGGTTCATCAGAACGGGGTGTTCGATGCGGCAGGGCGGGCACCATGACGCCCAGACATTAACCAGCGACACGCCGCCTTTCAGGTCGGCGGTTTTGAGACCTGGAATTTTCAGCCTCGCGGGCAGGTTCGCGATCGGCTTCAAGTCGAATTGCGGCGCGGGCTTGTTGATCATCGCCGACGGGATTTTCGAGATATCCTTGCCGCCCGGCCCGACCTGCCAGAGATACACGGCGAATACGACCGCAAGGACGGCAAAAACGGCAACCGGAATAAGGGTGAGCGGACGGAGCATCAGACGAACCTTATCAAATCGATTATGCGGCTTCGGCGACAGGCGTTTTGCGGGCAGCGCGCTTCGGTGCGCCGACACGCAGCCGGCGGTCGCTTAGCGATACCATGCCGCCGATTGCCATAAAGATCGCGCCGGCCCAGATCCACGGCACAAGCGGGTTGTGATATATCCGCGTTGCCCAGCCTCCCTTGCCGTCTGAATCGCCCAGAACGACATAGACGTCGGCAATCGGGGTGGTGTGAATCGCGGCTTCGGTGGTGGATGATTTTTCTGCCGGATAGTCGCGTTTTTCCGGATACAGCATGGTCACTCTCCGGCCATTGGCCGTCAGCTCGAACGTGCCGCGCAGGGCCGTGTAATTCGGGCCGGGCACATTACCGGCTCCCTTGAAAGTGACCTCGTATCCGGCGAGCTCGACTGTGTCGCCAGGCCGGACGATCTGGATACGTTCCGTCTGCCAGGAAGACGATGCCGTAATGCCGGCGACCATGATGCCGAGCGCGCTATGGGCGATGGCGGTGCCCCAGGCGGAGCGCGGCAGGTTTGCGGCCCGGCGCAGTGTATCCGACAGCGAAATCCGGAACAGTCCGGTTCGTTCGGCAAGGTCGACTGCAGCGCCTCCGACAAGCCAGGCGGCGACGCCCATGGCGAGGGCGGCGACGATATCGGTATTACCGTCGATCATCACGGTGGCGAGCACGACCAGCAGGGCAAGTCCCACGGCGACTTTGAGGCGTCCGACAACACCGGGCAGGTCGCCCCGTTTCCACGCCATCATCGCGCCGACGGGGCAGGCGATCAGCAGGGGCACCATCAGTGGTACAAAGGTTGCATTAAAGAACGGTGCGCCGACCGACACCTTGCCGCCACCGATGGCATCGAGCGCCAGCGGATACAGCGTGCCGAGAAAAACCACGGCAGTTGCGGTCGCCAGCAGCAGGTTGTTGAGCACCAGGGCGCCTTCGCGGCTGACCGGGGCAAACAGCCCGCCGCCCTTGAGCATGGGCGCGCGAATTGCATAGAGAACCAGCGACCCGCCGATGACGACGATCAACAGGCCCAGAATAAACACGCCGCGCTCCGGGTCGGTGGCGAAGGTATGCACCGATGTCAGCAGCCCCGAACGTACCAGGAAGGTGCCGAGCAGCGACATGCCGAAGGCAATGATCGCGAGCAGGATGGTCCAGCTTTTGAGCGTGTCGCGGCGTTCGACCACAAGGGCCGAATGCAGCAGGGCGGTACCGACCAGCCAGGGCAGGAAAGAGGCGTTTTCGACCGGGTCCCAGAACCACCAGCCGCCCCAGCCAAGTTCGTAATAGGCCCACCAGCTGCCCAGTGCGATACCGATGGTCAGCGCGGTCCATGCGACCAGCGTCCATGGTCGTACCCAGCGGGCCCAGGCAGGGTCCACGCGGCCTTCGATCAGGGCGGCGACGGCAAACGAGAACGCCATCGAAAATCCGACATAGCCGAGATACAGGAACGGCGGATGGAAGGCGAGGCCGGGATCCTGCAGCAGCGGGTTGAGGCCCTGGCCTTCGAACGGTGCGGGATCGAGGCGTAGAAACGGGTTGGACGTAAACAGCAGGAAAGCGAGAAAGCCGATACCGATCAGGCCCTGAATACCCAGCACGCGGGCGCGCAGACCGGCAGGCAGGTTCCGTCCGAACCGGGCGACCATAAGGCCGAACAGTGCAAGGATCAGAATCCACAGCAGCATCGAGCCTTCATGATTCCCCCAGACGCCGGATACCTTGTAGAGCATCGGTTTGAGCGTGTGGGATGTCTGGGCCACAAGAGCGACCGAAAAATCGGACACCACATACGCATATGTCAGCGCGCAGAAAGCGATGAGGACGAACATGAACTGGCCGCATGCCGCAGGTGCCGCGACACCCATCAGCGCCGTGTCGTTCCGGTGCGCGCCGATGAGCGGCAGGATGCCCTGGGCGATGGAGAGCATGAACGCCAGAACAACCGCGTAATGACCGATTTCAGCAATCACCGGGTGCTCTCCTTCTGGCTGCCATAGGGCTTGTCGCCGTAAGGTTTTTCGCCGCCGGTCTTGCCGGTCTCTGAACCCGTGACCGCGCCGCCCTTCCATTGGCCGGATTTTTTAAGTGCCTCGGCGACTTCTTTCGGCATGTAGTTCTCATCATGCTTGGCCAGGACTTCGTCGGCGCGGAAGTTGCCATCCGGCAGCAGGCGGCCTTCGACCACCACGCCCTGACCTTCGCGGAACAGATCGGGGATAATCCCTTTATAGGCAACGCGGATTTCATGGGTCAGATCGGTGACGACGAAGTCATGGGTCAGCCCATCCGATTTCTTGCTCCAGCTTTTTTCTTTCACGATGCCGCCGAGGCGCAACCGCCGGTCCGACTGAAGGTCCTTCTTCGTGGCGATATCGGTCGGCGTGTGGAAGAACACGATACTGTCCTCGAACGCGGTCAGTACCAGGGCCGACGCAGTTGCCAGCAACAGGCCGCCCAGAAATACGACGGTGAGGCGGCGGCGTTTCCGGGTCATTGATTACCCTCTGCGGGTGTCGCTTTTTCGGATGCTGTTGCGGTATCTGCCTGAGTGTCCCGCCGCCGTCGGCGACGGGGTGCTTCGGCTTCCATGCGGGCAAGCTCGCGCTCCCGGGCGCGCATCGATTTGATGCTGGTAACGACCAGGACTGTCAGCACGACAAGTGCAATGCCCCAGGACGACCAGATAAAGCCGCCATGTCCGCCCATGCTGAAGAACTCAGTCATGCAGCGAGCCCGCTGGAGTTTTCCGCCGGGGCGGGAAGGACACGGGGAAGGCGGTATTTGGAATATTCATCATCCTGTAAACACATATAGGAGCGATTTAAGCCCGGTACACTGTGCGAAAACCTCATGTGACATTCTGCGCATGCTGCCCTACGCGCCGCTATGTGCGGTTTCGGCGTGAATCCGCGCCGAGCGGAGCGCATTGATCCGGCGGTCTGCCAGTTCGGCGCGCGCGCGAATAATGACGAGAACGGTGAACAGCATCGTAAAACCGACCGCCATCAGCAGTAGCGGTATCAGCATCGACGTATGGACCGCCGGCATATCGATCCGTGAAATACTTGCCGGCTGATGCAGGGTGTTCCACCAGTCGACCGAAAACTTGATAATCGGCAGGTTGACCGCCCCGATCAGTGCAAGGATTGCCGACGCCTTTTCGCCCCGCGCGGCATCATCGAATGCGTTGGCCAGGGCGATAAATCCGAGATAGAGGAAAAACAGTACAAGCACCGATGTCAGTCGTGCATCCCAGACCCACCACGTGCCCCACATCGGTTTGCCCCAGAGTGACCCCGTGGTCAGGCAGATCAGTGTAAAACAGGCGCCGATCGGGGCGGCCGCCAGTGCACAGACATGGGCAACGGGGTGTTTCCAGATAAGCCCCACCGCGCTTGCGACCGCAATAAACGCGTAGGCGAACATCGCCATCCAGGCCGACGGAACATGGATATACATAATCCGTACCGTCTCGCCCTGCTGATAGTCGGCGGGGGATGCGCCAAAGGCGAAATACAGCCCGGCGCCGATCAGAAGAATGGTCAGACCCGTCGCCCAGGGCAGGACGGCATTGGCCAGTCTTAAAAAGCGTGTCGGATTTGCAAATCTGTGAAGCATATAATTTCAGTGTCCTACGCGGCGCTTACCCCGTGCCGATATGCACAGTTTGCATCGAATGGCAGTAATGCAAAAAGATGGTTAACAAGCTGTTACCATTAACTGCTTCCGCGCCGCGATTGAAGTTCTTTTTCCGTTCGGCACGAGGTGTTGAAGACATCAGAGCGGGGTGGACGGCAGCGTGGCCTCGGCCTTGTCCCATACAGAGTAAATAATGGAACCGGGCCCGCCCGCCGGCGCCGGCGTGGCGGAAAGTGTGAGACGGCCATGCGTTAACGTAATGGTTTGTTCTTCGGTTGTACCGACATCGTTGATATCTGCGCTTACCGAGACCAGGTGCCGCACCCTGTCACCGGCCACTTCGTATCGCCCGCAATAGGAAATGCAGGCAATGCTGCCATCCGCTTTGGGATAGTTCAGTGATTTGCACATATGGCCTTCGGGCGCGTAGATCAGGTAACCGGATGCGCTGCGGCCCCATGGCCGCTGAACCTTGCCGTTGGCATAGACCATATAACAATCGGCCAGATGCCACGCCCCGGAGAGATCCAGCCCCTGCACCGGCGTTAAGCCGCTGATGGTCGAGTCGCTTCCGTCCATCCAGTTTCCAGACTGAATATACCGGGGCAGGATCGCCCCTGACTTTATACTGTAATCTAATGCCTACTCGCGTGACTGATAGTATAGCGCGGGAACGCCGCAACGGTGCGAATCCCTGTTTGTGTTCAGTCCGCCGCGAGCCGCAGCGCGACCGCGCATCCCCAGGGACAGACCACAATACAACCAAGCAGCAAGCCGCCCAGAACCAGCAATTGCTGCGTCGCCGGAAATCCGCCGATGGCAGCATCCACCGCGCCGGCCCCGAAAATAAGGACCGGTATTACCAATGGTAAAACCAGCAGAGACAACAGAACGCCGCTTCGCCGGGACCCGAGTGACAGGGCGGCCCCCAATGCGCCGACAAGACTGATTATCGCCGTCCCCAGGGCCATCGCCGCGATCAGCACTCCGAAGCCGCGCGGCTCCAGGTTCAGCATGATGCCAATCACGGGCGACGCGACCAGGAGCGGAAGCCCCGTCGTCAGCCAATGCGCGATGATTTTCGCGAGCGCCGTCATCCAGAGCGGTTGAGGGGCGATCACCAGAAGTTCGAGCGTGCCGTCATCGTAATCGTTCTGAAACAACCGGTCGAAAGACAGCATGGCGGCCAACAGGGCGGTGACCCAGAGAATTCCGGGCGCCATGCGCGCCAGCAGGTTCGGCTCCGGGCCGACGCCAAACGGGAACAGTGCTGCAGCAATGACGAAGAAAACGATCACCATCATGGTATCGCTGAACTGCCGCAGGGCGATCCGGATATCGCGGCCGACCAGGGCGAAAAATCCGCTCACCGCACGTCCTCTGCTGGTTCGCCCGTCGATTCATCTCCCCAGAGTGCATCAATCTCCGGGGCGTGCGCGGCGAGGTCGATCGTCGTGGCGTCGTCAATACCGAGCGGTACATTGGTCGATGCAACGATGATGCCGCCGCCTGCCCGATGGTCGTCGATTGCGCCACGCAACCGGTCGACAGCGCGGTAATCGAGCGCGATTGTCGGTTCGTCCAGCAGCCATAGCGGCGCGGGAGTCGCAAGAATACGGGCGAGTGTCAGCCGTCTTGTCTGTCCTGCGGAAAGCATTCGTGCCGGCAGGTCGGCGAGGGCTGCAAGGTCCACGCGGTCCAGCGCGGCGTTGATATCCGTCGGGCCGGGGCGCAGGGCGGCGTGGAAGGAGAGATTCTCGCGCACCGTCAATGCCGGTTTTACGGCATCACGATGGCCGACATAATGCATCCGGGCAAAAAACATCTCAGGGTCTTCAGATATAGGTGTGCCCTGCCAGGAAATATTGCCTGCTGCGGGGCGGGCGATTCCTGCCATAAGGCGCAGCAGGCTCGATTTTCCTGATCCGTTGGGACCTGAAAGAACAAGCGCGCCCCCCGGCGACACGGCGAAATCGAGCCCGGCAAATACAATACGGTTGCTTCTGACGCACGCGAGCCCCGTACCGGAGAATCCATCCATGTGACTGACCATGTGTCTGGGATAGCGTAAATCGGGCGAGTCGTCATCTGTGGCGGGCGGCAGAGGATAAGAAAAAGGCCGCCGATCTTGCGATCAGCGGCCTAGGAGGGTACCCAGCGTTTCCGCTGGGGTTGGACGTTCTGGGGGGAACGTCCAGGGGGCTACAAAGTCATATGGGGCTGCAATTGGGGCTCTACAAGGGCATAAATGTGGCCGGAATGTGATTTGTTAACGAATTTTCCGTATCGAACCGATATACGGTGACGTAGAAACCCGCGCGCGACTGGGGTGTGCCCCGGGGTGCGTCCGGGGTGCGTCCGGGGTGTGATCGGCAGGAAACCGGGTTTTTCCGCCGTTCTGGAAAAATCCGGGTCCGTAGCATACAACAAGTCGGCCCGGCGCGTACGAAGGACAGGAAAAGGCGGGACTCCGCTTTTCACGCCGTCAGGTCATACATTTGTCCATCGTGTCATTACTATTGGATTCAGCGCCGTTTGCCGCTAGTTTCCGCCCGAATCAGAAAAGAAGGAGATCGATCGTGAGCGCAATCGGACAGGATACGCTTAAGGCCCGCCGGAGCCTCGAAGCCGGCGGAAAATCTTATGACTATTATAGCCTCAGTGCAGTGTCCGACGCCGGATACGGTGATATCTCGCGTCTGCCTTTCTCGCTGAAAGTGCTGCTCGAGAATCTTCTGCGCTATGAAGATGGTCGTTCGGTCACGGTCGCCGACATCGAAAAGGCCGCGAAATGGGTCGATACCCAGAAATCGGATCTTGAAATCGCCTATCGCCCGGCGCGCATCCTGCTGCAGGATTTTACCGGCGTTCCCGCCGTGGTCGATCTCGCCGCGATGCGCGACGCGATGGTCAAGCTCGGTGGCGATCCGCAGAAAATCAACCCGCTGAACTCGGTCGATCTGGTGATCGACCATTCGGTGATGATCGATGAATCCGGCACGCCCGGCGCTTTCGACAATAACGTGAAGCTCGAATTCGAACGCAACAAGGAACGCTATGAATTCCTGAGCTGGGGATCGAAAGCATTCAACAATTTCCGCGTCGTGCCGCCCGGTACCGGCATCTGCCATCAGGTGAATCTCGAATACCTGTCGCAGACGGTCTGGGTGACGGATGATGCAAGCGGCAAAGCGGTCGCCTATCCCGACACGGTTGTCGGCACAGACAGCCACACCACCATGGTTAACGGCCTCGCCGTTCTGTCCTGGGGTGTCGGCGGGATTGAGGCCGAGGCCGCGATGCTCGGCCAGCCGATATCCATGCTGCTGCCCGAAGTCGTTGGCATGAAGCTGACGGGCGAGATGAGAGAAGGCATGACCGCCACCGATCTGGTGCTGACGGTCACGCAGATGCTGCGCGCCCAGGGCGTGGTCGGCAAGTTCGTTGAATTCTTCGGCCCCGGCGTCGGCGCGCTGTCGCTGCCCGATCGTGCGACGATCGGCAACATGGCACCGGAATATGGCGCGACCTGCGGCTTCTTCCCGATTGACCGCGAAACCTGCGACTATCTTTCGTTCACCGGCCGCGATGCGGCACAGGTTGCTCTGGTCGAGGCTTATGCCAAGGCGCAGGGCATGTGGCGTGACGAGAGCACGCCCGATCCGGTGTTCACGGCAACGCTCGAACTGGACCTGTCGACGGTTGAGCCGTCACTTGCCGGACCGAAGCGTCCGCAGGACCGGGTCGTGCTGTCCGCCGTCAAGAAATCGGGCATGGAAGCGATTGCCGATTACCGCGGCGCAGCAGCGGCCGATAACGACCAGCTCGCCCGTGCTACCGGCGATGATTACACCGTCGAAGACGGTGATGTCGTCATCGCCGCGATCACCAGCTGCACCAATACATCGAATCCGTCGGTTCTGGTCGGCGCCGGGCTGCTTGCCCGCAACGCCATCGCCAAGGGCCTGAAAGCCAAGCCGTGGGTGAAAACCTCCCTCGCGCCCGGCAGCCAGGTGGTGCGTGATTACCTGGCCAAGGCGGAACTGCAGGATGATCTGGATGCGCTCGGCTTCAACATCGTCGGCTTCGGCTGCACGACCTGCATCGGTAACTCCGGCCCGCTGATCGACAAGGTCGCGGATGCGGTGGACGAGGGCGATCTCGTTGTCGGCGCCGTGCTGTCCGGCAACCGTAACTTCGAAGGCCGCGTCCATCAGCAGGTCCGGGCGAACTATCTCGCCTCGCCGCCGCTGGTCGTTGCCTATGCGCTGGCCGGATCGCTCAAGGTCAACCTGACGACCGACCCGCTTGGCAAGGACACCGACGGCAACGATGTTTATCTGAAGGATATCTGGCCGACCAATCAGGAAATTCACGACACGATGCGTGAATGCCTGACCGCCGAGATGTATCGCAGCCGCTATGAAAACGTGTTCGAAGGACCGGAAGAATGGCAGCAGATCGACAGCATCAAGTCGGAAACCTACGGCTGGCAGGAATCGAGCACCTACGTGAAGTATCCGACCTTCTTCGAAGGCATGGAGCGTGAACCCGGTGCGATCACCGATATCACCGGCGCGCGTCCGCTGCTGATCCTGGCTGATTCCGTCACCACGGATCACATCTCGCCGGCGGGTGGTATTCAGCGGGAAAGCCCGGCGGGCGAATACCTGCTTGAACGCCAGATCCGTCCCGCGCAGTTCAACTCCTATGGCTCGCGCCGTGGAAACCATGAAGTGATGATGCGCGGCACGTTCGCCAATATCCGCATCCGTAATGAAATGGTGCCGGGTGTCGAAGGCGGTGTGACAACGCATCAGCCGTCGGGCGAACAGATGCCGGTCTATGACGCGGCGATGAAATACGCCTCGGACGGTGTGCCGCTGGTCATCATCGGTGGCAAGGAATACGGCACCGGCTCGTCGCGTGACTGGGCTGCAAAGGGCACCACGTTGCTCGGTGCCCGCGCCGTTATTGTCGAGAGCTTCGAACGTATTCACCGTTCGAACCTGATCGGCATGGGTGTGCTCCCGCTCCAGTTCACGGGTGGCGACACGCGCGCGACCCTGGGCCTCGACGGAACAGAGACGTTCGATATCAAGGGCGTGGCCGAAGGGCTGAGCCCGCGCAGCGACCTGGACTGCACGATCCACCGTGCCGACGGGTCCAGCATCGACGTCAAGCTGCTCTGCCGTATCGATACGCTGGATGAGCTCGATTACTACAAGAACGGCGGCATCCTGCAGTATGTGATCCGCAATATGCTCGACGCCGCGTAAGAAAAACCCCCCGGCCCGCGTTTGCTTTCGGCAACGCGGGCCGGTTTTTCAAAACTTCACTCACAAGTGAACGCGGTTGATTAGGCATTTTTAACCGTGCGCTCCTATATACCGGTCATGTTCAGACCTGCCCGGACCTTTCTGACAAGCTTAGTCGTTTGTACCCTTCTTGCCCTGCCGGCCTTTGCCGGGGGCGGCAAACAAGTCGTCGTCGAGCTGTTTACCTCGCAGGGCTGTTCGTCCTGCCCGCCGGCCGATGCATTCCTCACAGAACTTGCGAAACGCGATGATGTGATCGCGTTGTCGTTCCACGTCGATTACTGGAACTATATCGGCTGGAAAGATCCGTTCTCGTCGCCGGAAGCGACGGCCCGCCAACGCGCCTACGGGCGCACCCTGAAAAAACGCTATGTCTATACGCCGCAGATCGTGGTCGACGGGCGCGCCGAAACCGTCGGGTCGAACCGGTCCATGGTTTCCAGCCTGATCATGATGGCGGCGGCCGCACAGAAGATTGAGATCGACGTCACCCATAACAAGGACGGCTCGGCCGATATCCGCGTGCCCGGCGCGTTACCGGGTGGCGCCCGCAAGGGTGAATTGTGGATCGGGTTTTACGATGCTGCCGTCAAAACGCAGATTCGCGCCGGTGAAAATCGGGGCGAGACCATCACGAACGCCAATATCGTGCGCAGCTATAAACGCATCGGTGCCTGGGACGGTAAAGCCCTTGATATCCATGTCGACCTGAAGGCGCGCGGTTCGGCGGGCCGTGACGGCTGCGTGATTATTCTGCAGAGTGCGCGTAGCGGGCCTATTCTCGGGGCCGCGTCTTTCCCGTTGCCCGGCGG
>CAJQLI010000100.1 GCA_905479125.1 uncultured Alphaproteobacteria bacterium
CTCGTCATTGAAGTAGGACCGGTTATTGGCGACGACGACCATCAGCGGCAGTTCCATGTGCGATGCGGTCCAGAAGGCATTCACCCCCATCAGGAAATCGCCGTCCCCCATGACGGCCACGGGCAGGCGGCCGGAATCTTTGAGGGCGAGTGCCGCACCGACTGCATGGCCGGGACCCGACCCGACGGCGCCACCGGCATCTTTGCCGAGATAGGCGAGTGGGTTTTCGAAACGGCAGAACCCGCCCGGATAACCGAGTGGAAGGCGGGTCAACGTGACATCGCGCGACCCTTCGCAGAACTCGTTCACGGTCCAGGCCAGTTCTATAAGGGACATCGGCTCGCCCGCGGGTGATGCTTCCGGCTGCTTAACCGAATTGGTCCAGTGGGGCAGGGCGGCGACAGCGGCGCGTGAGGCTGTAACCTTGCGCTCCGCGATCCACTTGAGAAGCTGTTTGACGACCGTGTCCGGGCGGGCAAGCACGTTGACGTCAGCGGCCTGCAGTGCCTGATAATCTGCGCTCCACCCGCCGGCGATCGTGGAGTCCATGGACACCTTGATGATTGTCGACGATATCGGTTTCTGAGATTGCGAGTCCCCTGAACAGAGACGGAGATAGCCGCCGAGGTCCAGCCAGTCGAGATCCAGAATCACGTCGGCTTTCTTCATCAGCTCCGTATGTGCCTCGCCCGGGCGTTCGGGGCTGATGGGCAGTTTGTGGTTTGCGTGGGTGGTCGGGAACGCCGCACGCTTATGCAGGCTGGACACCGCGACGGCATCCAGTGCTTCGACCAGCGCGATGCGGTTGTCCCACTCGGCAGGGTCGCAGCCGACGCGGCCCATCATGATCACGGGCATTTCTGCGGACTCGAACGCGTCAATAATACGGTCGATGTCGTCGTCCGTGGCCGCGACCTCGCGGGCCGGCGCATATCGTTCGGCCGGCGGAAAATGGATTTCGCCTTCTATTTCGGCTTCCTGCATGCCGACGTCGAGGCACACATATACGGGGCCGTGTGGCGGGGTCTGAGTGATCTGCCAGGCACGCAATACCGATTCAACCGCTGCCTGGGCCGAGCCGGGTGTGTCGTCCCATTTTATGTAGTCGCGGATGATCGATGCCTGATTGGATGACGTGTGAATCCATTCGATCCAGGGGCGGCGGATATGCGCATCCAGCGGGCCGGTCGCGCCGAAGATCAGCATCGGGTTGCGCTCGCACCAGGCATTGAAGATTGCCATGCTTGCATGCATCAACCCGACGTTGGAATGCAGTGCGACGGCCATCGGCCGGTCTGTGACCTTTGCATAGCCGTCGGCGATCGCGACGCAATGTTCTTCGTGCAGGCAGACCACCATCTGCGGTTCTGCATTGCCGAGATAATTCACGATACTGTCGTGAAACCCGCGAAAGCTCGCGCCCGGCACCAGGGCGATATATTCCACACCGATGGACCGGATGGTTTCGGCAACGGCATCACTGCCCCAGCGGAGTTGTGGATTGCCGATATTGTCGGGCCGATCGATTTCGTTGGTCATGTTCTTGTTTTTCCTGTGGGTAATTGTGCGGCGTACGGCCCCGTTTTGATGCGTAATCGTAGGCGGGAAACCGGGCCTTCTGCAAGACCGTGAATACCGGCCAGGGAAAAATAAACAGTCGGTGTGGCATGTGCTGCGCCAGGAACACTATGGTGTCCTGGCGCGGGCATGACGGTGGTGTTTATTGCGCTTGTGCAGCTTCCAGGCGGCGCGTGAAGCGCTTGTGAAAAAGTTCTGCGGCCAGGGTGCGTTCACCCATCTCTGCGGTTTTGGTCTGGTAGCCGTAGACCAGCCGGAACCGGATATGTTCAATCTGCGCGGCCTCTTCGTATACGCCGATCACCTGGGCGTATTCGACAGGGCCGTTTTCTATTCTGCAGACAAATACATCGCCGACTTCCGGTTGGGACCGGTTTTGCGTGGGGCGTGTTTTCAGGCCGAGCATGTCTGCCCAGGCCGAATATTTCAGGTTCATCATACCTCCGTTGTGTGACTTTTTTCGGGTTACCGTGATGGCCAAGTTACTGGAGTGGCCTGCCGGCAGGGTGTGACTTAACTGTGGCAATATTATGGTGGCGGGGCCTGTTCGCGCCCGTCCCGGAACTACCTGTTTCCGCATAAAGAAACGGCGATCCGGATATGCTGGATCGCCGCTCTTTTTTGCAGGTCGCCCGGGGTAGGTGTCAGACGCCTGCTGTCGCCGTCTAGGCCGGAGCTTTCATCATCCTGATGAAGGCTCCCGACACCCGGGGTGTTATCAGCAAAAATCGTGCCACTTGCGTGATGGCTCGGTTTTCAAGGCGTTGCGCGTGCTTGAAGAAGTGCGCCAGCTGAATTGTGTAAAACAATCCGACAGTTTCCCGGAAAATTTCTGCGGTTTGTGGAGGCGCTTTCAGGTTGAACCGAAAAGTGTTTGATAAAATCCAGTGCGGGCCGCGGAGCGTAAATCAGTCCAGGAACCGCGGCATCGGGTTTGGAGGCTCAGACCTGTGACGCATTTTGTGCGTGGGCACATCGATTGTCGGCGAAAATTACGGTTATTTGAAAAAATATAATATTTTCGAAAACCAAATAAAAAACCTTTCGTAGCTATATTATTACCAGATTGGATAAACAAATAACCTGTTTGGTAGTGGGAGAAGTCAATGATTCTCTCTTTAATATTTTTATAAATGGAGAGTGTGATGAAAAATTTTAAGTCTATTCTTGGTGCAACA
>CAJQLI010000101.1 GCA_905479125.1 uncultured Alphaproteobacteria bacterium
GGTACAGTAGGATCAACCGCCGCGGTGGTGAACGCCATCATCGATGCGCTGGCGGAATACGGCGTGAAGGATATCGACATGCCCGCAACACCGATGAGGGTGTGGCAGGCGATGCACGGCGGCAAAGCCGCCTGAGGTAAACTCGGCAAAGCCGCATCAGACAGCAAGGTTAAGGAAAAACAGAAGAATGCACGAACGGAAAAGACAATTGCGCGACATTATCGCCGCCAAATCGCTCACACGGGGCGGCGACTTCAAACTCGCATCGGGGGTCACCAGCGCCTACTACTTCAATATGAAGCCGAGCGTGATGGACCCCGACGGCGCGCGCCTGACGGGTGAGCTGATTCTCGAAGCGGTCACCGGTATCGAGTTCGACTGCGTCGGTGGTATGGCGCTGGGCGCTGTCCCGATCGTCACCTCTGTTGCACAGACATCGGCGGGCTCCGCACGCCCGCTGCCGGGTTTCATGGTCCGCAAAGAGGTCAAGGAACGCGGCACCGAAAAACAGGTCGAGGGCAATCTGGTCCCGGGCGGAAACGTTCTGATTGTCGAGGACGTAACCACCACCGGCGGTTCCGCGATGCAGGCCGTCGAAGCGGTCAAACGGGAGGGCGACGGAAAGGTATCGGTCGTCGTCACCGTCGTCGACCGGCTTGAAGGCGCGGAAGAGGCGTTTGCCAAGGAAGGCATCCGCCTGATCTCTATCCTGACCCGCGAAGATTTCGAAGACTGAACAAAGAAGATGGATCGACCCCGTGCCTTTCACGAACAGATACCAGGCACGCGCAATGGGCGGATTGCGATCCGCTAGGGGAGATGTTTTATCCGAACTGTTTTCGCTGGTTCGATATCGGCACGCACAAGCTGCTGGATGCGGGCGGCGCGCCTTATGACAAGCTGGTGGGGGCCCGTAACATCGCCGGCCTGCCGCTAGTCGATGCACGGGTGTCTTTCCTGGGCCGCTGCCGCTAGACAAACGATGTGGAAATCGGAAGCTTCATTTCACGCTTAGGCGGCAAAAGCTTTACCGTGACCCACAATATCTGGAACGCAGGCGAAATCGCTGTCGAAGGTACCGAGATCCGCGTCTGGGGCCTATTCGATCCCGACGACGATACCAAGCCGAAAGCAAGGGGCATCCCGGAAATTTCAAGAAGACGTTTGGGTAAACCGGCCATGAACAAAATTGAAAAAAACGCCGGCGTGAATTTCACGCCGGCGTTTTTATTTCTCCGCTCCACTACGGGAGCGTCGGCAACAATCCCTACATATTATCCCGGAACAGGCCAAGCTTTTCGTGCACGGGCTGGTCGGTGAAGCTGAACAGGAAGGCATCGTCATCGGCTTCGTGACGATGCTTGTACCAGGTAGGGACAACGAAGGTGTCCTTGGCCTTCCATTCGATGGTCTCGTCGCCGATAGAGGTACGACCGCTGCCTTCGACGCAGTGATAGACCCAGGCCGCCGTGGTCTGATAATCGTCGCCGGCGAAGCCCTTTGGCAATTTCTGCATGTAGGTGGCGATGGTTGGCATCACCGGGCCGCCGGTATGCGGGTTGATGTATTCGAGCTTATATCCGTGGCGCGCATCCATGTCTTGCGCCTTGGAAACGGTATCGATCGTTTCGCGGATTTCCACGTAGGGGTAGTGGAAGACCGGCGAATTTTCCGATGTAACTTTTTCGCCAAACGGCCGCATATTGCTGCCGTAGCGCGCCATGTTGTCGCCCGTGGGGCGGCCCGTCGGGAATTCGGCTTCGGGATATGGCTCAGCGAAGACTGGACCAAGGTCGCGGACCAGCGGGATATCCAGCCCGTCGAGCCAGACCACCGGCACGTCGCCATCATGGCCGTGATCGTGCCACACCCAGGACGGGGTGAGGATCAGATCGCCGACTTCCATATAGGCCTTTTCGCCGTTCAGCGCGGTGTAGGCGCCGGACCCTTCAACGATGAAGCGGAGCGCGCAGGGCGAATGGCGATGCGCCGGGGCGACCTCGCCCGGCATGATGAGCTGCAGACCGGCATACAGCGCTTCCGAAATCCGCGACTTTCCTTCAAGTGTCGGATTTTCAAGCACCATCACGCGGCGTTCGGCTTCTTCCGCCGAAATGACATTGGCTGATTCAAGAATATAAGGTCGGCAGGCGTCGTAATCCCATTTATGGGGCGTCGCCTCGGTCACGGGTTCAGTCGCCAGCAGCGTGTGCAGCACTTCCCATAGCGGGGTCATGTGCTGTTCGGCCATGCGCCCGTAGAAATCGGCGCGCGTATTGGTCATTGCGGGTTTTTCGTGAAGAGCCCTGCTCATCGTGTGTCCTCCTGATCCGTTTGCCGTCTGATCCGGCGCTATTGTCCTGCCGACAGTTGCCAGCGCTGTTTCGGGCAATGTTATCACTTTTGCCCGCTTTGCATCTGGCTGATTATAATCTTCCGTGTACGGATTATTCAAGCGAAATTCGCATTCCCATGGCGGCGGCGCGGGGTCTTACGCGATATAAAAAGACCAAAGGGTGTTCTGGTCCGTACGGGAATTCTCCGCGTTCTCGATCATTCGATCACGCTGCAAAGCGGCAACACGTTCCGCACGCTGTCGCTACGGACCGAGCAGCGCCGTCTTGGCTGGGAAACCCATCACCTGACGACGCCGCGCGATACCGTGCCCTTTCAGGATGAGGAAATCGTCGATGACTGGGTGTTTCACCGCACCTCGGCACCGGGAGGGGTCAACCTGCCGGTGCTGCGCGAACGGGCCGAAATGGCCTCAACCGAGGCCCGGTTCAACGAGATCATCCCGATCATCAAGCCCGATATCCTGCACGCCCATACACCGGTGCTGAACACGCTGCCTGCCATCAGGGCCGGCAGGCGCCACGGCATTCCGGTGCATTGCTGTCTAGCGCCCAAGTTCTGTGCCATTACTGATTAGAGTTTCTGGCACTGT
>CAJQLI010000102.1 GCA_905479125.1 uncultured Alphaproteobacteria bacterium
GGATCGGCGACACGATCACCATCAATATTCTCGGGCGCAACGTTACCGGTGAGATCGCCAATCTGCGCGATGTCCGCTGGGGCACGCTGCGCATGAACTTCCTGTTCATGTTCTCTCCCGGGGTGCTTGAAAACGCGCCGCAGACCCATCTGGCAACCGTTCATGCCGATCCCGAACGCGAAGCGGGAATCGAGACTGCCGTCGCCGCCGCCTTCCCCAACGTCACCACCATCCGGGTGCGCGATGTTCTGGAAACCGTGAATGGTTTCCTCGGCAAGCTCGGCCTCGCCATCCGGATGACGGCGGGAATCGCCATCATCGCCGGCACCCTGGTACTGGCAGGCGCCGTGGCCGCCGGTCACCGGCGCCGCGTCTATGATTCCGTGGTGCTCAAGGTCCTCGGCGCGACGCGGCGGCGAATCATGGGCACGCTGCTGCTGGAATACGGGCTGCTGGGCGTGATAACCGCGCTGATCGCATCGGTGATCGGCTCCTTTGCCGCATGGGCCGTGGTCACCAAGGTGATGAAATTCGACTTCAGCTTTGATCCGCTGGCGGTTGTCGCCGCCGCCCTGATCGCCATCGTGGTGACGCTGGCGCTCGGTTTTTACGGCACGTGGCGGGCACTGGGCCAGAAAGCAGCACCGCTGCTGCGCAACGAATAGAGCCTGTTTGCGGTAATTCGCCTTCGAAAAGGCTGAAATTCCGCCCTCTCCGGCAAATATTAACGTTTGTTAATACACCCGATAATTCAACGGGTTCCGGTTGATTTCGACTCGATAGCACCCCATATTCTGAACAGGGTTTAACAATCGGGTCTTGAAAGGATCTGACATGGCTTTCGGAAACGAAAAAACGATCTATACCGGCTCACGTTCCATCGATCAGGCGGAATTTGATGCCGGGCTCCGCGCACACATGCTGCGGGTCTATAATTACATGGCGTCGGGCCTCGCCCTGACGGGTATTTTTGCGATCATCATCGCGCAGATGTCGTTCATCACGAACGACGCAGGCCAGTTGATCGGCTATACCAGCCTCGGCCAGACACTGTTCGGCTCACCGCTGAAATGGGTCGTGATGCTGGCGCCGCTCGGCCTCGTCTTTTTCCTGAGCGCGCGCATCCATGCGTTGAAGGCCTCCACCGCACAGGCGGTCTTCTGGATTTACGCGGCGCTGATGGGTGTTTCCTTCGCGGTTATCCTGATCCAGTTCACCGGCGCCAGCGTGGCCCGCGTGTTCTTCATCACGGCGGGCACGTTCGCCGCGATGAGCATCTGGGGCTACACTACGAAGAAAGACCTGACGGGGATGGGATCGTTCCTGTTCATGGGTCTGATCGGCATCATCATCGCATCGGTCGTGAACATCTTCGTCGGCAGTTCCGCGCTGCAGTTCGGGATCTCGGTCATCGGCGTGCTGGTCTTCGTCGGCCTAACCGCCTACGACACGCAGAACATCAAGAACGAATATGCAGAACACCTGGACGATGAGACCCAGGGCAAGCTTGCCATCTCGGGCGCGCTGCGGCTGTATCTCGACTTCATCAACCTGTTCATCATGCTGCTGCAGCTCTTCGGCGACCGCCGCTGACCGCACAGCACTAAGCACGTATTAAGAACCGGGCCCCGGATTGGGGCCCGGTTTTTTTTATGTCCCCCGGGTGCCGCGGGATACACGTCCCTGTTAATTGGTGCCGAGCCTTGTTAACCAAAATCGAATTGTCATTTGACTCGGTCGCTGCTTTCTTGGCATTAACGCGGTTGAAAAAGGGTTGGCGCCACACAACTACCGGCAAGTCGTACGTATTGCCGTAGAAACAGGAGCGTCTCAGGAAGAGTGCACAGAAATTCGGCTACATGGCTGTCTTTACAGCCGCCATTTCACTCGGCATGGCAGGAAACGCCGCCGCCTATAACGTCACGATCGACCAGTTCTATATCGAAAAGAACGGCGGCCAGTACGTCGACGATACTTTTTCGGACAACATCGCCCCGCCGAACGGCATCAGCGTTTTCGGCACCGGGACGACAGCCGTTACCTACAGCACCCTGGGCGGCTGGACAGAATCCGGCGGGCGGGCAGCGGCCAATTCGATCAACGGCCTCAACACAACGAGCCTTACCAGTGGCAACCCCCTGACATTCAGCCGCGCCCGGGTAAACTCGAACACCAATCCGACTGATCTGATCAGAGGCCTGAAAAACGACGATACATTCGAGGTCCGCGGCCTGTTCGATCTTTCCTCCACGCTGGACATTCCAGGTGGATATGGCATTCGTATTGGCGATTCCGGCCCCGGCGGCCCCGGGAGCGACCGCGCGCAACTGTCGGTCCGTCGCTCGAGCACGGGAGATTTCTCCGTCAGTTTTGCCGATTTCGACCTGACGGCCGGCACAGTCACAAACCTTGACGCAGACACCCTGCAATCGGGACACGATCAAATCCTGCTGGTCCTGACCCGGGCGACAACTTCATCCGGCATTACCGCGTCTTACGCCTATGTAGACGGCGGTATCACCGATATCGGCGATAACAGCGCGCTTGCAGGATTAACATTCCAGGCCCTCAGCGGCGCCTCGAATGTATTTACCGGCCCAAACTTCGCCCGCGCGGAATTCTACGCGTCGGAAAGCCCGGTCCAGGTGAACGCACCCGGTGTGCTCGCCATTTTCGGCCTGGCCCTTGCCGGGCTGGGTCTGACCCGGCGGCGCAAACAGCCCTGAACACCCGGTTCCATGAATGCGAAAAGGGCCCCGTCACCGGGGCCCTTTTTATTTGATCGCAGAATGTTTGCCGCCTATTCCGCGGCCTGCGCCGTCTGACCCGCGCCGGGGTCGTTCTCGGCATCGATCATCGCCTCCAGGGTGCGGATCGCCTGCAACCCGCCGCCATCATGATTGATATCGATGCGGGGCTGGGTGGTGCCGGAATCAATGTTGATCTGCTGCAGGCCGATGATTTCCAGGTCTTCGAGAAACGCTTCGTGGATATTGGCGACCAGCAGGTCTGTGATCCACGGCTCGTCGAGGCGGAAATCATGCGCCTGCGCCCAGAAGTAATGAGTCGTCTTGTCGGTCTCGGGCGTGATCGCGTTGAGGTTCCGCATGGTGATGCCCTGGCTCCGATCGCCTTCCTTGGCGCCCGTGCCCGCCTTGGCGGCGCCGACATCGAGCCGCACGAAGGCCGGCGGCGTCCACGTGATGTGCTGCCAGCGATCGACATGCTCGTCGGGGGCGAACCCGCCGGCTTTCTCAAAGAACGGCGGCGGGGTTGAATCCATCACCCAGCGGGTGACCGTGACGTGGCTGTCGCTCCGATCGACCGACATCGGCGTTTCGGCAACCGCGCTGGTGCCCAGCGTGGTGGCGTGAATATAGGAAAGATGCGACAGGTCGAGCAGGTTCTCGACCAGCAGCTTGTAATCCGCCTTCAGGTGCATCAGCTCGCCCTTGGCGCGCCAGCCGGGATCGTCCATCCAGTGGAAATCCTCGATATCGTCGGGATCGGCGAGGGCCGGATCGCCCATCCACAGCCAGATCCAGTGATTGCGCTCGACCACCGGATAGGACCGCACGCGGCATCCCGGCGGCACGTTCGACTGGCCCGGCACGCGGACGCAATCGCCGTCCGAATTGTATTCAAGCCCGTGATAGGGGCACTGGATCATATCGCCGACCAGCTTGCCTTCCGACAACGGTGCATGGCGATGGGCGCATTTGTCTTCGAGCGCAACCGGCGTGCCGTCTTCCTGGCGGTAGAACACCACCGGCTCGTTCAGCAGTGTGCGCCGCAGCAGGTTCTGGCGGCCGATCTCGGTATCCCAGGCGCCGACATACCAGGCATTTTTAAGAAACATCGGAAACACTCCCATTAATTAGATGTCTAATGTTTAGCGCTTTCCCCTATCGGGCCGCAACTGTCTGACCATCGACCCGGCTACCCTTCTGGTCGCACTTCTGGCCACCCTTTTCGGCCTCGATACGTTCGGCCACCATCCGCCGTGCGGCCAGCCCCGGCCCGTCAACGTTCAGATCGATCAGCGGGCGGTCCGGATCGCGCATCAGTGACGCCTGCTGCGCTTCGAGAATGTCGACATCCTCGAGGAACGTCATCAGGAAGCCGTCATACATCTGCTGTTTCCAGCCGGCATCGTCGAGGCGGAAATCCCAGACATGGGCGTAGAAATAGAAACTGGAATGTTCGGTTTCCGGCGTCGGCGCGTTCAATGCGCGGATATGAATGCCGGACGTGTACTCGGTCCGTCCACCGAATTCGCCGGCGCCGACCGGCCCGCACCCGGCATAGACAACCGTATGCGCGGGCGCCTGCGTCTCGACGATCTGCCAGCGGTCGACATTGCCGTCGAACCCGCCGCCGGTTTTGAACAAGGGCGGCGGCGGCCGGTCCTGTATCCAACGCGACATCCGCACCCGGTCTTCCATCCTCTCGGTCTTGACCGGAAAGTCGACGATGGCATCGTTGCCGAGGGTCCGCGTATGGACATAGCCGAGATGCGACAGGTCCAGCAGGTTGTCGGTGATCAGTTCGTAATGGCACTGGATATGCAGGAACGCCCCCGGGTTATGCGCCCAGCCGGGATGATCCACCCACCACCAGTCGGGCAGCAGCCCTTCATCGGCAAGGGCCGCCTCGCCCATCCAGATCCACAGGAAACCGTATTTTTCGACCAGCGGAAACGCTTTCACGGCAGCCCCCGGCGGTACCTTCGACTGACCCGGTACGGCAACGCAGGCGCCGGTGGCATCGAATTCGAGCCCGTGATAACCGCACTGCACCCGATCGCCCGTGACCTGGCCGAGCGACAGCGGCAAATGCCGGTGACAGCAGCGGTCTTCGAGCGCGATGGCCCGCCCCCTGCTGTCGCGGAACATCACCACAGGCTCCCCCAGCAGGGTCCGCCCGAGCGGCCCGCCATCTTTCAACTCACGGTCATATGCCGCGACATACCAGCAGTTTTTCATGAACATGGGCAAAGTCTATCGCAATAATTGTTTTCGTAAAGGGAGCCACGCCGTACTATCCCGGTCCAACACAGGAGGACACCCCATGACGGCACCCTATTCCGGCGGCTGCGGCTGCGGCGCGATCCGTTACACCGTGACCAGCGAACCACTGATCTCATACCTCTGCCACTGCACCGAGTGCCAGCGCCGCACATCCAGCGCGTTCGGGCTGAACTTCCAGATTCCGACTGAAAACCTGGTGATCGACAAAGGCACGCCTGCGTCGCGCACGCGCTCCGCCGATAGCGGCAACGATCTTGCGCTGAATTTCTGCGGCGATTGCGGCACGCCCCTGTTTTCTGCCCCGGGTGCCCGGCCGCAAATCCGCGTGATCTATGCGGGTACGCTGGACGACCCGAGCTGGGTGCCGGTGAAGCTGAACATCTGGACCGCCAGCGTCCTGCCCTGGGTCCCGATGGACACGGGTATCGCCAACGAGCCCGGCCAGCCCAACATGGCCGACTATATCGGCAAGGTCTGAGCCCGGAGGATATGTCGTCATGACTGTCAATTACGGAGACCGCGCCCGCATCGGCATGCTGCTGCCCTCGGTCAATCGCGCGGCAGAACCGCAGATCTCGGAAATGCTGCCCGACGGCGTGTCGCTGCACACGACGCGGCTGCGCCTGCTGTCGAGCAAGGAAGAGCACATCAACGAGATGGTCGACGACGTCGAACGCGGCGCGGTGATGCTGGCCGATGCCGATGTCGATCTGATCGTGTTTCACTGCACGGCGGCGTCGATGTTCGCGCCCGGCTTCGATGACGGCATCATCGAGCGCATCGAGAAAGCCACCGGCAAGCCCGCGACATCGACATCCAAGGGCTGCGTCGAGGCGTTCGAGAAATTCGACGCAAAGAAGATCACCCTGACCACGCCCTATATCCAATCCACCAATGACCGCGAGGTCGTGTTCCTGAAATCCCATGGTGTGGACGTCCTTTCCGAAACCGGGCTCGGCATCACCGGCGATGGCGGCGCGATGCTGGCCGTGGAACCCGAAGAATGGCACCGGCGGGTGAAAGACCAGGACGAGCCGGATTCACAGGCGGCGTTTCTCAGCTGTACCGCCATCCGCGCGGTCGAGGCGATCGATGCCATCGAGGCCGATATCGGCAAACCGGTGGTGACATCCAACCAGGCCATGGTGTGGCACGCACTGAAAAAGCTCGGCATCGACGACATGCCGACGGGCTACGGGCGGCTGATGGAGGTGTAATTCTTTCCGCCGGATTCCCGCCGTCGCGGGAACTCTGAGCGGCTCATTACGTACCATTGTCATCCCGGCCTTGTGCCGGGATCCAGCCCGCCGCCGGCGAAAAGAAGAAAGACTGGCCCCCCGCACAAGGCCGGGGTGACAGCTATTGGGGTGCCCCTTGGTACCCTTCCGCCGCTTGGTGTTTCTTCTATCCGCCGCGCCGTCGTCCCTATTCCATGAATTCCGGGAACAGCCGCTCCGCCATGCGCAAACACGCGGGCCAGTCTTTGCCGCCGACGAGGTTATTGCCTTCCTTCATCACCTGGGCGGCGGCGAATTCGCAGGCTTCCTCGTCCGGGAAGTTCAGGTTCTCATACCCCGCCGACAGGGCCGCGATCTGGCCGCGGCAGGCGAATTCGAGGAAATGGTGCATCACGAAGGCCTCGGGGATGGTTTCACCCAGCACCAGCGAGCCGTGATTGCGCAGCAATGCGACGCGGTAGCCTTCGATATCCTTCAGCAACGGGTCGCGCATGAACAGGTTGAACTCGAACCCCTTGAAGGCGTGATAGGCAATGCGGTTATGGAAGCGCATGGCGTGCTGGTTGACCGTCAGCAGGCCCCATTTCTGGGACGACACGCCCATATTGGCCTCGGTATGGGTGTGGAAGACGACATTGATGTCGGTGCGCTCCTTCAACAGCCCCGCATGGATGATCAGCCCGCCGCCCTTGAGCTTCGGCGCGCCGGCGGTGATCGGGTTGCCGTCATAATCGTATTTCAGCAGGTTCGACGCGGTGACTTCTTCAAACATGATGTCATAGGGCTTGATCAGGATCGCGCCGTCTTCCCCCGGCACGCGGACCGACAGGTGATTATAGGTCAGATCGCTGACGTAATAATGGGCGATCAGCCGGTAGGCACAGGCAAGATCGACCCGCGCTTTCCATTCCTCCGCACTGACCTGGTCACGGACCGAGATGTCTTCTTTTATTGCGGCAATCGCCATGGCGTTTCTCCCCTCGTCTATTGTCAAACAGGCGTTTATTGTCAATTGACGTCTAGAGTGTCGCGTGGTGTGACACCCGTCAATACTGTGTACAGGATTCCATGGCGACAAAACCCCGGGCGAAGAAGCCGGCTTCAAAAGCACCAAAAGCACCTTCGAGAGTCCGCACAAAACGGCTCGTGGCGCGGACCGTCGGATGGCGGGAATGGGTCGGACTGCCCGATCTCGGCGTATCGCACATAAAGGCGAAGCTCGATACCGGTGCGCGGACATCTGCGCTCCACGCATTTGAAATCGAACCCTTCCAGAAACGGGGCGAAGACTGGGTCCGGTTCGTGATACACCCGGCGCAGCGGGATGCATCGCTTGCCGTAAGGTGCGAGGCAAGGCTGATTGACGAACGCACCGTGACCAATTCCGGCGGTCACCGCGAAAAACGATACGTGATTTCAACAATGCTGAAAATGGGCCCGGAGTCCTGGCCGATCGAACTGACACTGACGAACCGCGACGAGATGGGCTTTCGCATGCTGCTCGGCCGCCGGGCGATGACCCGCCGCCTGGTGATCGACCCGTCGCATTCGTTCCTGGCGGACAAGGTAACCGCCCCGCCGGCAACGGCGCCGATAGCGGCAGCCGTGCCGGCTGAAAACAAGAAACCACGCCGCCCCGTTGAACCGGTCGGCGTGGCAAACGACGAAGAGGAATAGGCCCACGGCGCGATTGTCGCGCCGGCCGTCCGTTCCTGAAAGGAAACGCCATGAGAATCGCCATGCTGGCCCGCAATCCGAACCTGTATTCGCACAAACGCCTGGTCGAGGCTGCCGAAGCGCGCGGCCACGAGATACAGGTCATCGACACCCTGCGCGTATACATGAACATCACCGCGCATAAGCCCGATGTCAGGTACAAGGGCGAGGTTCTGCCGAAGTTCGATGCGGTCATCCCGCGTATCGGTGCATCCGTCACGTTCTACGGCCTCGCCGTGCTGCGGCAGTTCGAAATGATGGGCACCTGGCCGCTGAATGAATCCGTCGCCATCGGCCGGTCGCGCGACAAGCTGCGCTCACTCCAGCTGCTGTCCCGCGCAGGCATCGGCCTGCCGGTCACCGGGTTCGCCCATTCGACCCGCGACACCGATGACCTGATGCAGATGGTCGGTGGTGCGCCACTGGTCATCAAGCTGCTCGAAGGCACGCAGGGCATCGGCGTCGTGCTGGGGGAAACCCATTCTTCGGCCAAATCGGTGATCGAGGCATTCCGCGGCGTGAAGTCCAACATCCTGGTGCAGGAATTCGTCAAGGAATCCAAGGGCGTCGATATCCGCTGCTTCGTCATCGGCGGCAAGGTCATCACGTCGATGATGCGCAAGGGCGCGGAAGGCGATTTCCGCTCGAACCTGCATCGCGGCGGCAATGCCAGCATCGTCAAAATCACCCCCGAAGAACGCTCCACCGCCATCCGGGCCGCCAAGACACTCGGCCTGAACGTCGCCGGCGTGGATTTGCTGCGCTCGAACCACGGCCCCGTGGTAATGGAAGTAAACTCGTCGCCCGGACTCGAGGGCATCGAGAACGCGACCGGCAAGGATATCGCCGGACAGATCATTGAATTCCTCGAAACCAATGCAAAACCTGGAAAAACGAAAACCCGTGGCAAAGGCTAAAGAAACCCGCGAACCCTTCGTGATCGGCGGCGTAAGCGTCGCACCGGGCAAACGCGCCACCATCGACCTGCCCATCAGCGTATTGTTCGACCACACGCCGATGACGCTGACGGTACGCGTCGTCCATGGCCGCGAACCCGGCCCTGTATTGCTGGTCTGCGCCGCCGTGCATGGAGACGAAATAAATGGCGTTGAAGTCATCCGCCGATTGCTGCGGCTGACCAGCCTGAGCAAGCTGCGCGGCACGCTGATCGCGGTGCCGGTCGTCAACACGTTCGGGTTCCTGAACCAGACGCGCTACCTGCCGGACCGGCGCGATCTGAACCGCAGTTTCCCCGGATCGCCCAAGGGATCGCTGACCAGCCAGCTCGCGCACCTGTTCAACACCGAGGTCGTCGCGAAGTGTACCCACGGGATTGACCTGCATACCGGCGCCATTCACCGGGCCAATTTCCCCCAGATACGCGCCGTGCTGACCGACCCCGAGGTCCGCAAGATGGCGCAGGCCTTCGGCGTGCCGCTGCTGCTGAACGCAAAGATCCGTCCCGGCTCGCTGCGCGGCGTCGGCGGAGACCACGGCATTCCCTTCCTGGTTTACGAGGCGGGCGAGGCATTGCGCTATGACGGCACGTCGATCCGGGCGGGATTTCGCGGCGTCGTCAACGTGATGCGCTATCTCGACATGCTGCCCCCGCCAAAGCGGGAAGAACGCAAGGCGGACATGCTCGACAAAGAGGCGACCGTGCCGGTGAAAGCGCAGGTCATCGCCCAGTCGAGCACCTGGGTCCGCGCACCGGCGGGTGGATTGCTGCGCGATCCCGTCCGCCTTGGCGCCCTGGTCGAGCCCGGCACACGGCTCGGCATTATCGCCGACCCGCTCGGCAATGCCGAGAAGCGCATTACCAGCGAGGTCAGCGGGGTCGTCATCGGCCGGACCAACCTGCCCGTGGTCAACCAGGGCGACGGGTTGTTCAACATCGCCCAGGTCAGCGATGCCGACAGCGCCCTTGAAGCAGTGGATATTTTCCGCGACGACCGCGAATCGGAATCCTCCGACAACGAAGAATAGCGCACGCGCCTCAGGCCTGAGGTGCGGTCCGGATGATCCCAACGCGTCCTTGATCGCTTTGATGGCTATAGCATCCGTTGTCATCCCGGCCCCGTGCCGGGATCCGGTCGTCCGGCGAGAGAGGGACCCCAAAGACTGGGTCCCGGCATGAATCCGGGATGACAGATTGGGCGGCGGGCGATTTTGCGTAAGCGGAACAGGCTCCCGTTCCAGGCGGGCCACCGCCGCATTCATGTCGGCGATAAACGCGTTCATCGCCCGGCGCCGCGCCCGTTCCGCCGCCGTGTAAAACCCGTCCTTGAGCGCATTGCGGTTGCCCACCGGTGCGCCTGAGCGAGCGGCCCCGCCATGCATCCGGCAACGGGGGCGCCCGTGACACCTCGGCGCGGCGCAGGCCGTACCTTTGCGCGTCCGCGCACCGCAGCGGGGGGCGGCCCGCAACCGTTCGCCATTTCCCCGGCCGATCCCGCGCGATGCCGTCACGACATCGTCTCCGCATTCTCCTCCACAATCTTTCTCTGCGCAGGTGCGACCTGTGCGGCAGGAGCGACCCGTGCGCCGGGTGGTGCACCCGCGGCATCGGGGGCGTGGCGGCCGGTGAGGCTGCGGGCGAGGACCGGGTTGCGTCGGTCGTCCCGCACCCGCATCTGGCGCTGAAAGACGTTGAGCAGCCGCGCGGCGTGGCGCAGGTCGGCATCGCGGGCGCGGTCGGCGAGGCGGAGGACCTGGATGTCGGGGGAAAGATCAGGCAGCGGATCGGAGGGGCCGGTATCAGTCTCTCCCGCGCTTGCCGTCCCGCCTGACGTCCTGTTGGACGGCCGATCTGCCATCGGGGGCGGGGCCTTCAATACATTTCCATGCATGGGCAGTTTTCCTCTGTTGTATCCCGCGTGGACAGACCAACAGGTGCGCGCCCGGCACCTCTGCCGGGCACGGTGAAAAAGGCCGGGTCCGTGCGGTTGGAATCAGGCTATCATGGAAAAGAACAAAACAAGAATATCGGGGGCGGTTTTTTTATGGTGTTCCATGGACGTCCGGTATTCGGCTGATAGCGGACCCTCCGGAGAGGTTTGAAAACAGCCGCTTATAGCAAGAAGCGGAAATCCGGAAAGCTGGGATAGGGATCTGTTATCCGACCGAAGCAGCCCTTTGGGAACTCGGTCTCGCGATGCGCCTGATGGACGACAGCCGTCATTCGCGTTCGATATCCAGTCCAAAAAAACCCCGGCACTAGGCCGGGGGAGTTTCCATCGAAGAAACGATGGAGGGGAGAAACAAGAAAAGCGAAGAACCTATAATGCGTGAGGGGAGCTTCTAGGATTCCAGAAAGTTTACGCTGCGAGATAAGGGGAAGCTGTGCACCCGTTAACTTTCAACATTCAGTGGAACAGAAACAGGCTTTTTCTTCGACGCATTATGGAAAGTCATTGCAGTGATCCCGATACCGAGGATGAACAGCACATGACCAACGACCAACTCTCCGTACAAAAACCAAACGCCTGAAGAAAGAGAGAAGATCGTCGACCACATCACGCTTAGAATAATCATAGCCTGCATGCGCTGAGCGGCTGGTAAGGCGGACAGCGGATTATGTTCTGAATTCATGATGTTGTTGTATATCTGAAGCATGTTTTACGTTGTTCCTATGTGTTTGATATGTACCATACGGTAGCGTATGGTGTTTTGGATCACGCAGAAGAAAATAACCAGAAACTCTTTAGCTGTTCACGCACGATCAATGAGTGGGCTGGTACGGTATGCGATCGTGGACGCTTCGGTTCGATGTTTGCTCTGCTGGCCATCTAGCCACTTGGTTCAAACCAACCCCGAAAAATCACTCCCGGCATTTTCCAGCTTGGTGATTGCCGATCGTGCCAGGTCACGGGTCAGCGAGAAGCTTCTTCAGCTTCGCATTCTCGACCTCCGGAACCTTCAACTTCTTCGCATCCGACACGTCTATGCCGCTGTATTTCGAACGGCAGCAGAAAGCGATACGCACGGCGCAAATGCTCTGCCTGACGTCAACCGTAGGCGGTTCTTCGAAGCGGCGGTCCATAGGGGCCGCCGTTTTCTTTTGTCCAACGTCTCTTATGGGTCAGAAGCAGACATGATACCGGCACCTGAACAATTTCTGCTTTTCCGCTGAAAGCGGACATTCCGCATTGAAGACAATACCGCCGGATTCCGGACGGAAACGGTCTCTTTGCCGGACAACCGC
>CAJQLI010000103.1 GCA_905479125.1 uncultured Alphaproteobacteria bacterium
CAAACGCTATCCCCGGCACCCCTTCAAGACACTTGTTGGAGGACGAAATCACCACATCGACCGGGGTTGCTTTCACGTCGATCGGAATCGCGCCGAATGAGCTCATCGCGTCCACCATCAGCGACCGCCCCCGCGCGGCAACAACCTCGGCTATCTCCGCAAGCGGGTTCAGAATACCGGACGTGGTCTCGCAATGGACCATGACGACATGGGTGATGCTGTCATCCGCCGCCAGCCGACGGTCAACATCCGCCGGGTCGGGCGGCGTGTCCTCACCGGTCTCGTATATCTCGACTTTGCGGCCGAGAATTTCGCAGATCGCCGCGATCCGATGACAATAGGCGCCATTCGCAAGCACCAGAACGTGCCCCACTGGCGGAACGAACGTCGCCATCGCCGCTTCAAGACCGTAGGTTCCGCTGCCCTGCAGCAGGACACAGCTATGCGTATCAACACCGCCGGCAATCTCGGTAATGCCGTCACGCACACGCCGGGTCAGGGCGATAAACGCCGGGTCGCGCGACCCCCAGTCCTGCAGCATCGCATTACGGGTTGCATCCGACGTGGTGAGCGGCCCCGGGGTAAGGAGAAGTTGTTTTCGATCAGCCATACTGTCCTGTTTAGAACAAATCGGACTTCTTGCGGAAAATTATCAACAACAAAGCAAAGTGGGACATATCCCACGATTGACTGAAATAAAAATCTTGGGATAGAATTTACAGAAGCGGGACAGAGGGAGTGTGGCACCATGGAACACGCAGAACTCATTGCACGGATAGAAGCGTATTGTCGGCGGGCCGAAATTGCGGAATCCACATTCGGCCGCCGCGCGGTCAATGACGGTAAATTCGTCGGCCGCCTTCGCGAGGGGAAACGCGTCACGACGCGAACCGTTTCCCGGATCGAAACATTCCTGGACGCGGACCACCCTGAACCGGATGAAACCGAAATGTACGACCCGCGGATAAAAACCGCGAAGGCGACGGTTCAAAAGGTCACACCATCACCGGAAGTCGAGAACACCAGCCATTTCCGGTTCTACGACAACCGGCAGAAATACCTCATGTTCGTAAATACGTGTTCCGAAAAGTGGGCGGTCGCGGACAGGGTCGGACAGGAACTCAACCGCCTGCAGGTGCGCCCGCCGGCATTGCGGGTTTTCGATGCCGGTATGGGGGACGGTACCGTGCTGACCCGCGTGATGCGCCACATGCACAAGCTCTACCCCACCGTTCCATTCTACATAGTCGGCAAGGAAATAAGCCTCGAAGACGTGCGGCTGACTCTGGAGAAGCTGCCCGACCGCTTCAACGAGCATCCGGCGATGGTGGTGGTGATCACCAACATGTTCTACGCCGAAGCGCCGTCGCTGATGCCGCGGGCGCCTGAAAATGCAGCCCGCCTGAACTGGCGGGAAGTCGCGCTGGACGGCAACTCCGCCCACGAATTCGAGGAACAGATCGCAGCGCTCGAGCCTGAAATCGCCGATGGCTGGCAGGTACGCACCAGCGAAAAGACCGGCAATCCCCTCTATGTGCGCCCATCCGTGACGATCCTGTATCGCGGCGATCACAAAATGCTGCTCGACAACATCATCCCGCGCCCGGGGCTCGCGATGAATGACTACAACCTGATCATCGCCTCGCAGCCGTTCCGCCTGCGCGCGTCGCTCGAACTCAAGGTCAAGCGTGTACTTGCGCCACTCGCGCGCGCATTGGCGCCGGGCGGCCGGATGCTGACCATCCATTCGCATGGCAGCGACCCCGGGCTCGACATCATCCAGCGGGTCTGGCCCGACGAAAACCCGTTCCATCACAACCGTCAGGTCCTGCTCCACGCCCTGAAAAAGGAACTCGGCCGCGACGGGCGCGACCTGAATTTCACCGCGGCCGCCGACAAGCGCGCCCTTTTCCGATACGTAATGCATACGCTCCCCAATGAAATCGGGTCTTCGATCGGCACCTCGACATTGATGGCCGCCTGGAATGCCGCTGTGTACGTGTCCCAGATAGAGGACGAACGCCTGGAGGCGGCAATGGCGGATAACCGGTACCTGGAGGCCACGAGCGATGTCCTCCGCGAATATAACGGACTTTGGTTCAACGACGAATCCTTCGTTGTCTCCCGGCGGCGCGACTGATGAGCAATTTGTCGGACGCCATCGCCGGACGTCGTTTCGCGATTACGGCAGAGATCACCCCGCCCCTGTCGGCAGACCCCGCCGACCTGTTATCCAAGGCATCCGTGCTTAAAGGCCATGTCGATGCCGCGAACGTTACCGACGGCGCCAGCGCACGCGCACATATGTCGAGCGTGGTCGCCGCCGGTCTGCTGCTCCAGAACGGGATCGAACCGGTACTGCAGTTCACCTGCCGCGACCGCAACCGGATCGCCCTGCAGTCCGACCTGCTGGGTGGTGCTGCGCTCGGTATAGAGAACCTGTTGATTCTGCGCGGTGACGACCCCTCCGCCGGGGATCAGCCGGAGGCAAAGCCCGTCTTCGACTATGAAAGCCGCGACCTGATGGAATGCGCCAGACAGATGCGCGACGACGGCATCCTGCCATCGGGCCGGGAAATCAAATCCCGGCCAAAGCTGTTTATCGGCGGCGCCGACACACCGATGGACCCGGCAGACGAACGCTGGAAGCCGGATGGCCTGCTGGCCAAGATCGACGCCGGCGCCGGATTTTTTCAGACCCAGTTCTGCTTCGATGTCGACATGGTACGCAACTACGCCGCCGGGCTGGTCGATCACGGGATTTCGGAACGTGCCGGTGTATTGATCGGCATCGGCCCACTTGCATCGGCGCGGTCCGCACGCTGGATGCGGGAGAACCTGTGGGGCACCACAATTCCCGATGCCCTGATAGACCGCCTCGACGCTGCAGAGGACGCAAAAGCGGAAGGAACCGCCATCTGTGCCGAGCTTATTGCCGCCTATGCCGGGATCGACGGCATTGCAGGCGTTCACCTGATGGCGCCGCTGGGTGTTGACGCCGTACCCCTCGCCATTGAACAATCCGGCGTGCGCGCCTAGTACCCGGGAGTTTTCCATGTCCACAAAACCGTTTTTCCACGCCGATCAGGTCGGAAGTCTTCTCCGCCCTCAAAACCTGCTCGACGCGCGGCTGGAGTGGAAGGCGGGCAAAATTTCCCGGGCAGATCTGCGCGAGGTCGAAGACACAGCAATCGCTGCCTGCGTAAAAATGCAGGAAGACTTGGGCCTGGACGCCGTTACCGACGGCGAATTCCGGCGCGAAAACTGGTGGATCGATTTTATCTCCGCCATCGACGGTATCGAGATCAGCGACCCGGACACCGACAACGCCTTTCAGCAGAACCCCGAACATGGCGGCAATTACGTGCCGAAGAACGTGCTGACGACCGGCAAAATCGGCGGCGGCGGCACGATTTCGATCGACGATTTCGACTATCTCAACCGCTGTACGTCAAAGACCGCGAAGGTCATGATCCCGTCCCCCAGCCGCATTCATTTTCACGGCGGGCGCAAAGCCGTAAGCGAAGACATCTATCCGTCGATGGACGACTTCTGGTCTGATATCGCCGCACTGTACCAGGCGGAGATCGCCGCGCTCGAAGATCATGGCTGTCAGTACATCCAGATCGACGATCCGGTCCTGACCTATTTCCTGGACGCCCACCTGCGCGCCAACACCGCGAGTATCGGCGAAGACCCCGACAAGCTGCTCGGCCTGTATGGCGACGTCATAAACGCCTGTATTTCAAAACGCCGGGCCGACACGCAAATATCGATCCACTTGTGCCGCGGCAATGCACAGAGCCAGTGGATCGCCGAGGGCAGCTATGACGCGATGGCCGCAGAGCTGTTCCCGCGCGTCAACGTGGATGCCTGGTTCCTTGAATATGACGACAAACGATCCGGTGGGTTCGAACCGTTGCGCTTCATGCCTGACGGCACAAATGTCGTACTCGGCCTGATCACCACCAAGACCGGCAAGATGGAAGACCCGGATGAAATCCGGTCTCGCATAGACGAGGCCGCAAAGGTGGTGCCGCTCGAAAACCTGGGCCTCAGCCCCCAATGCGGCTTCGCGTCAATCGATATTGGCAACAAGATCGCCTTCGACGAACAATCAGCCAAACTTGGTATGATGCTGAAAATCGCCGAAGACGTATGGGGCTGAGCCGCCGGCTGGACGGCTCAGCGAACCAGGGCCTGCTGTAGGATTTCGCCAGCTTCAGATGAGAGGCTTCGCCATAAGCTTCGAGAAGCCCGTGAGATTCATCGGTAAATTCTCCTTCGAATTCGGCGAGAACCGTGTTCAGCGGCGTCTAAAGACCGTCGATGAGCTCCTGAACCTTACGGTCATTCGTGCTCTCTTCTGTGGTCCGGCTCTTCTTGTCCGCACGCGCGTATTTCAGCAGGTCGGTGACGGTCTTGTTCACCCCGCCGAGACCACCCAACGGGCGCGCCATGGTCTGCTCGGCGACAATCGGGGTCACTATTTCGAAGCTGACAGCAAGCGCCACGTTGCCGGCCATCGCTGCTTTTAAAGGCGGAAGAGCGGCGGAATTCTGGGGCACAGAAAAATGTTTGGGCTCTTACTTTCCCACGGCCAACGATGAGGTGTCGGCTGGCTTTACGCTATTTTTGCGGAGCAAAATTCGATGCGCCCTAACCCACTGAAAACAAACAAATCTACATGTTGGCATGGTTCTTGCTTTTATCTCCATACGGTTCGAACGGGTTAGCAGTCGTTCGTTAGTAACAGTAGTTGTACAGGAGCTAATCCATGACGTTTTGTCATACCCTCAAATCCACCGCTATCGGCGCCATACTGGCGGGCATCGCCTGCGGACCGGCGCTTGCCGGCACCGTGACGCTGGAAAACACCTTTGCACTCGCCAATCAGTTGGCCGATCCCCGGAGCAATTTCCATCCGCAGGGCCTAGGATATGACACCGCGACCAACGAGCTGCTGTACATGCAGCAGTCGAGCCGGACCATTTTCAGATCCGACCTCAGCGGCAATATCACAGGATCACTCGGCATAACACTGAACCACACGACGTCGGTCGCCGGAGACGGCGCCAATTATTATGTCAGTGATTATACCAGCAATACCAGCGGTCCGGACCTGTTCAGGGTCGACAAGACCACTGGCGTTCCCACCAACATGTCAACAGATGTCGCGGGATATGGCGGCTACCCGATCGATGTCCGCGACGGTAATCTGTATCGCACGAATCTCAGCACAACATACGGCTGGGCCAATCTGAACCAGATCCGCATATCCGCTGTTGCCACTCCGGATGCCGGCGTGCAGACGGTCACCCTGGCCACCGGTGCCGGTATCGGCGATATCGCGGTCGACAGCACCCGCAAAAATGTGTGGGTTCTGGATTATTCCGCAGGTGCAGCTTTACGTCGCTTCGACCTCGCAACCGGCGCGGAACTGGACAGTTTCAGCCTCGGCCTCGACGGGCTGACAGGCGGGCTGACCTACGCCAACGACAAGCTCTATTATTACGACTGGGTGTCGGACAGCGGCAGCACGCTGAGCGTTTTCACGCTCTCGGGCTTCACCGAGGTTCCGGAACCGGGCGCGATCGCCCTTCTGGGTATCGGGCTTTTCGGCCTCGGGGTTGCGCGCAGACGCCGTACCGCCTGATTTAGCGGCCAGGCCCAAATCCTATCAAACCGTCTCGATATCGACCCGATAGTTTATCTCGGAATTGCCCAGGGTAAGCGCTGCCTCGAAACGATCGAGCGACAGGCTCTCTCCCAACGGCGCGGGATGGCCAATAAATACAGCCGTCCCGGGCCTGAGGCCGGAGGCGTTGCCAAGTGCTGCCATCGCCTCCGTCGGCGACATCAGCGCCGCCAGCTGTTCGGATACAAATGCGGTGCGTTTATTCCCCTGAACACCCCATGACCGCAGATTGACATCACCATAGGCACTCCCGACATCATCGAAACGCCAGGCGGCGCGCGCCACCGGCAGCGCCCCTTCGAGGATGGCCCCGACCGAGACCAGGAGCCCGTAGCTCGCAGCAACCAGCACGACAGCGGCGGCACCTATCGGGGAGTCGGCCGGCTGCTGAAGGGCGGCGGCAGAACTCACAAGGGATACCGGCACCGGGGAGAGAACTCCCCCGGTCCCCGATACAAATACCCGCTCGATCAGGATATCGGGCGTGATGACCGTGCCGTCGGACTGGTGCACATGGGGCTGGTAGACAAAGCTGCTGGACATGGGCAAAGCGTAGCCCATTATCCGGGTGCTCGAAAAGCTTAACCAGCTTTCAGCGACAGATAGACCACAAGACGGATCGCATCGATGAATTTTTATGTACTCCCCGCCGACGCCATTAAGCCCTGCTCAGGCGTGAACTGATGCGTCTGGTTACCTTCACCCTGGCCGATAACGGCGATGACCGTATCGGCGCCTTGATCGACGACGATGCCCGTATCGTTGACCTTGCCCTCGCCTATTCGGTCGCGCATGGCGAGGACACGAAAATGTTCACGTCCATGCTGGCGCTGATCGATTCCGGCGGTGCCGGGCTGACTGCCGCACAGTCGCTGGTCGATGTCGCGCCGGCCGAGGCGGTCGTCAACACCGCCGCCGCACGCCTGCGCTCTCCCCTCCCACGGCCGCGCCAGATGCGCGACTTCATGGCGTTCGAAGGCCATGCGCGGGGCGCGCGCGAAGTGCATTTCATGAAATCCGCCCGCCAGAAAAAAGACCCGGCAGCGGCCATGGCAGAATACCGACGGCGCGGCCAGCTCGACCCGCCGCCGGTCTGGTACGAACAGCCGGTCTATTTCAAGTGCAACCGGATGAACGTCATCGGGCCGGACGAGAACATACTCTATCCATCCTTTACCCATGAGCTGGACTACGAGCTGGAACTTGCCTTTATCACCGGGCGCAAAGGCAAGGACATCCCGCAGGCCGAGGCGCGCGACTACATTTTCGGCTACACGATCTATAACGATGTCAGCGCCCGCGATGCCCAGATCAACGAAATGCGCGGCCAGCTCGGCCCCGCCAAGGGCAAGGATTTCGATACCGGCAATATCCTCGGCCCCTGCATCGTCACTGCCGACGAGATCGGTGACCCGTACGACCTGGACATGCGCGCCCGGCTCAACGGCGAATTGCTGTCACAGGGGAACTCGGCCGATATATTCCACAGCTTCGAGCGCATGATCGAACATGTCAGCCGCGACGAGACGATCTGGCCGGGCGAAGTCTTCGGCTCCGGCACCATCGGCGGCGGATCCGGCCACGAGCATTACCGGTTGATGGAAATCGGCGACGAGATCGAACTGGAAGTCGAAAAAATCGGCGTGCTGCGGAACAAGGTGGTCGCGGGGGGATAACGGGTTGGCGCCCTAATCCAATTTGTCACCCCGGACTTGTTCGGGGGTCCAGAACCCAGGCACGCAGTGTCCACCGGAAGGCTGGATCCCGGAACAAGTCCGGTATGACAACCGCGTGGTATGTTGGCCCAGCACTCTCCCCCCTAAGCCAGCTCCTCCCGTATCCGCACCAGCTCTTCCATCTGGGCTGCATCATCACTGCCGGTAAAGCGCACGCTGACATGAGATGCGCCGCCCGCGACGAATTCGCCGAGCCAGTCGACGGCCCCCGCCCGGTTGCCCGCGAAACAATATTGCTGTTTGCGGATTTCCTCTGCGGGGCGCAGGTAATAGCCTTCAAGATACGCATCAAGCTCTGCATCCGCCGTAGGCTGGTCGTCATGCACCGCCAGGGTGACATAGGCCGCACCGGTAATCGCGGACGGATCGCGCCCTGCTTCTTTTGCAAACTTCTGCACGCCCATCCAGCCTTCGGTCCAGTCCTTGCCGGTGCCGGCGCCGGACGGGAACCAGCCGTCGAAATAGCGGCCAGAGCGTTTCAGGGCGGCTTCGACCCCGCCGCCGGACCAGATTTCCGGCCCGCCCGGTGTATAGGGTTTGGGTGCCAGCTCACCCTGCTTGACCGTCCACAATCCGTCCCAGTCGACCGGCTCGCCCGCCCACAGGGCCCGGCAAAGACGCATCTGTTCAAGCATCCGCCCGATACGCTTTTCGAACGGCACACCGGCCGCTTCGAATTCAGCCCGGATCGCCGGCACATCGCGGGCGGTGCCGATACCGAGAATGACCCGGCCCTTGCTGATCTGGTCGAGCGTCGCCACCTGATGGGCAAGCAACACTGGGTTTCGCAGCATCGGTAACAGCACCGCGGTGCCGATTTTGACCTTTTCGGTCCGTGCCGCGATGGCCGCAATCAGGGTGAGCGGATCGTGACGCGGCTTGGCGAGCAGTGAATCGCCGATCCAGACGCTATCGATGCCAAGCTGGTCAGCCAGGTCGCCCAGCGCAATGATATCGTCGGTTTCATGGTTGCCGACCATGATGCGTTCGCGCGTCGGCAGGAGGTATCCAAGTTTAAGCGGC
>CAJQLI010000104.1 GCA_905479125.1 uncultured Alphaproteobacteria bacterium
GACTGACCTATGGCGTCGCAGACGACATTCTGCATGATCTGCCTGCTGCCGGTGCCGCACGTAACCGGACCGCACGCAACTCGATTATCGTGCAGTATGACGAGATCGCCCTGGCCAGATGGGTAGACAAAGCCGTGCAGGACGCCGGTATCACCGTTCTTCTCGTTGCGATCGTCCGGAACGCCCACCTTTCGAACCGCCGCATAACGGCGCTTGATGTCACCACAAAGTTTGGCGACGTTACCGTCGAGGCAGACGGTTTTGTCGACGCATCAGGCGACGCGACCCTTGCCTGGAACGCCGGTCTGGCTGTCCGGGAACCGGAAACACCTATCTTCGGCACACAGGTCGTACTGTTCGAAAACTTCGACGAAGACGCTGCCAACGCAGTTGATCGGTGGGAAATGCAGGACCGCCTGTCCGCCAAAGCTGATGAATATGGGCTGGTGCGCAAAGATGGCTTTGTTTTCTCCTTTCCGGGACACGGGACAGCGCTCGCCAACATGACCCACGTGGCAACGCCACTGGATGCTGCCGGTTTTGCCGACACGGTGTTTAACGGCCGCGACCAGGCAGATCGTCTGTTGCAGTTCCTTCGCGATCAATACCCGGCGGCCTACGGCAATGCCCGCATCCGGATATATGCGGCACCGGGGATACGCCAGACCCGCTGGATCACAGGTACCTATAGCCTGACGGCAGAGGACGTCCGTGCCGGGCGGTTCTTCGATGACACCATCGCGCGATGTTCCTGGCCGATAGAGCTTCATCACGATGCCGCTGAGGCCTATTGGGAAGAACTCGGCGACAACCATGTTCACACAGTGCCGTTGGGCAGCCTTCTTCATCGGGATGCAGACAATCTCGCCGCCGCAGGACGCTGCATCGACGGCGATACCGTGGCGTTGTCGTCGATCCGGGTCATGGGACCATGCATTGCAATGGGCGCGGCGGCGGCCCATGCGCTTATTCTCGCCGGCAGCGGAAGCGCGCACCAGATAGATATTCAGGCGCTCCGGACAAAACTGTCCGATAATCTGACCAGAAACGACGCCTACATCGCCTGACCCACAGACACACTGAAATGATGCTACCAACCGCGGCCATCGACGCCGATTGCCTCCGTTTCGACGCTGAAAATCGGGGTCACGGCGCGTATGTGGTTAACGAGGTTTTGGCCGGCCGCGCAGATCACCAGCAATATGAACGCGATTAACAGCAGACCAACACCCCGGATTTGTGCGGATTACCGGGCAAATGGGGCGAATATACCTCTGCCATATCTTCAGTCTTTCTTAACCATACTCCGTAAGACTTAGCGCCATAGAAATTGCGGGATTAGAACGTGGATTCGACCGATTCCGGCTCACCAGCCGATAGCATTATCGAAGGGTCACTGCGCGAAGCGGCGACTGCGATAGACACCGCCCGCATGCTGTTGCGACAGGGCAATATTATCGACCTCGATGGTCTCGAAGCACATGTCGAGCAGGCCTGTGGTGGAATTCCATCCCTGCCTGCATCCGAGCGCGAGCGATTGAAACCAACGCTGGTCGCCCTGATCGACGGGCTGAATATACTGTCCGAACAGATCACCGAACAGCACCAGGAAATTTCTGGCACGCTCCAGAATATCGGTGCCCGCACCCGCGCCGTCTCCGCGTACAAGCCCCGCGGTTCGCGGTAGCGCCCGGCGGAACGCACTCAATGGACGCCAGCAATTACGTAAGATTCATTGCCGCACTTCTCTTTGTGCTGGGATTGATCGCCTTCGCAACATGGCTCGCGAAACGGTTCGGCATGGGAGGCCGGGTCAATGCCGTCAAACGGGCAGACCGCAGGCTGCAGCTTATTGAGGCGATGACCGTTGACGCCAAACACCGCGCCATTCTGATCCGCCGAGACGATACCGAACACCTCGTTCTACTTGGCCCTGCAACCGACCTTGTCATTGAAACAGGTATCAAGGCACCCCGAGCCGACGCGTCCAACGCGGAAGAAGACAAACGATGAAGCGCTGGTTCCCCTTTGCTCTTGGCACCGCCGGCATATTGCTGATGGCAGCCGCCATGTGGACACCGGCGGCGGCTCAGAATTTCTCGCTCGACCTAGGAGAGGGCGGTTCAACGACCGGCCGCATGGTCCAGCTCATCGCGCTGCTGACGATCCTCAGTCTGGCGCCGTCCATCCTTGTTATGGTGACATCATTCACCCGGATCGTCGTCGTGTTGTCGTTTCTGCGCAGCGCCATGGGGGTCCAGCAGACACCACCGAATGCCGTGCTTGTCAGCCTGGCGCTGTTCCTGACGATGTTCGTCATGGGCCCGACACTGGAGGCATCCTACAAGAACGGCCTGCTCCCGCTAATCGAGAACCAGATCGGCGAAGAAGAAGCCTTTACCCGCACACTGGCCCCGATCCGAACCTTCATGCTTGAACATGTCCGCGAACAGGATTTGCGCCTGTTCATGGATCTTGCGCAGAGCCCGGTCGCTGCAACACCGGAAGAGACCCCACTGCGATCGCTCATCCCCGCTTTCATGATCAGCGAACTCCGCCGCGCCTTCGAAATCGGCTTCCTGCTCTTCCTGCCATTCATCGTCATCGACATGGTCGTCGCATCTATCTTGATGTCGATGGGCATGATGATGTTGCCGCCGGTGATGATCTCACTGCCGTTCAAGCTGATCTTCTTCGTCCTCGTGGATGGCTGGTACCTGGTAGCCGGCAGTCTGGTGCAGAGTTACGGAACCATAGGCTCCTGACGAGACACCCGCTGACGACGCACCTTAGGTCGCCAACTCGGAAAATTCCAACGCCTGATGGTTATAGAGCATGCATAAAAGATCGAGATGATCCAGCAGTGACGGCATGTCATTGGTGGTGACGGCATCTTCTTTCATCAGGCTCAGGATAACGGTGAGCGCCGCATCATTGACGTCAAAAGTTCTACGGTTGAAGCCAAGGCTATAGCCTCCGTCACGCGATGGAATAAGCGCGAATTTTACATAGGCAGGCTTGATCAAACCGGCCTGGTCTCTCAGATATTCTGAAAAATCTTTCACGCTGAGAGGATCTTCTCGTTCGCCGTCCTCTGCAGCCTCCTCACTGGTTGAGCCGGTGAAAAACGAGGCCAACCATTCAGAAAACGCAGGCGTCCGCAGTGAACGGCTGAGATAATCACGCAGTGTATCCACCGCATCGTTCGAGAGGGCGAAGCCCGAACTGTCTGCGCTCAAGCCCTCTCCTGAGTAGCGAGAATCAAGCGCATCGTGGGCGGCGAGATGCAAACCATAAGCATCGTAAAGTTCGGACAATTTTGGTCCGAGGAAACCAACGGAGAACGTCAACGCATCTTCAAGCGTCGTCCCTTCATGGGCGAAATGGGGCGGCACATAGAGAACGTCGCCAGAGGCAACCTCGACCGTGTTACCGACAACGGGCTCTTTGAGAATTTTCAGGTCCAAGCCATCAATATACTCTTCATCGATGACGGGTTCATGGCCAATGGTCCAGCGGCGGGTGCCCTGCCCCTGGACGAGAAAAACATGATAGCTGTCAACGTGGCCGCCAATGCCTCCACCCGTTGTGGAAAAACTCACCATGATGTCATCCATCAACCAGCGGGGTGCGAAATTGAACGCGCGCAGCAACGTGGCAGTATCCGGGTGGAACTGTTCGACGTTCTGGACAAGCAAGCTCCAGGGGGACTTGCGCGCGTTGTTGAAATCTTCATCGGTGAAGGGCCCGAACTGGCAGGTCCAGTCCTCCTGAGAGACCATGCGCGCCCGCACGGTCTCTTCCATGGACAGCCCTGCAAGCTCTTCGGGCGCAATCAACCCGTCCATCACGGCATCGTCGATGGCGTCCCGCACAAGAAACGGTCGCTTGTTCCAGTAATGCGCATAAAAATCCGCGGACGACGGCAAAGCGTCGAGAATGGCAAGAGAAGAGGACATCAAAAAATCCGGCGCCAAGAAAATTCCACTCGTTATGACATGGGCCGGCCCCGCCCCCAAGTTCTGCATCATTCCCTGTGAGAATTCATCGTCCAGCCGAGCGCGCTGTCAGAGCCTGGCTCGGGCGACAATTCTAGTTTATCGCGCTGAGCGCATTACTCTGTACCTTGTCGCGGTAGCTGGCCAGGAATGACTGATAGTCTTCCAGGTCGCCGGTCTTACGGACCAGTTCCTTGAAGTCGGGGACAAAACCGATATCGACCCCTGCTATCGCCTTGAAGGCTTCCTTGTATTTTGTCTTTTCCATCGCCGGCCCGAACCGGTCGCGGAGCGATGTCAATCCGTCGGTGTCGTTTTCCATCGTCAGCGCGATTCCCCAGCGCAGCACCAGGTCCGCAAATTTCGGATCCAGCTTTTCAACCTTCTTCTGCGGAATGATCCTCCGTACCGTGCGTGCCACATTTTCCCACTCGGCGTTCCGCCAATAAAGACCGAGACGAAGCATCTCGGCCTCGTGGCTTACATCGCCGGCGAGAAGTTCGTGTGCCTTGGCAGACTCCTTGTTCTCACCATAGGCGCGGGCGCTCAGATAGCGCCGCTGAAATTCAAGGTCCTTTGGAAGTTCCTCACCAGTGCTGAGCGCCAGGGCCTCGACCGCTTTTGCAGGCTCGCGATTAAGCAGCCGCAGCACGGCGAGCCGGCTGCCCACTCGGCTGCGCTGCACCCCCTTTAATCTGAACCGGACCTGATGTTCCAGTAACCGCCCAGCCTCTGAAAGGAGGTCGACCTTTGCCAACCGGTCGGCAAGCTTACGGATCATCTCGTCACCGTCACTCCCGGCCGGCGTGAGTTCTCGGAATTCTTCATATAACGCAAGCGCCTTAACCGCGGATAACTTGTCCGCTGCCCCGTCGAGAAACAGGCTGCGGAACCGTTTCCGCATGTCCTCGGCAATCGCGTTCGCACCCTCTACGTCCTTGAAATTACTTGCCGCCTGCCGGAGCCGGAGCAATGCCTCCCGGTAATCGCCTTCTTCCGCATGCAGCTCGCCAAGGCGGCGCTTCAGATCAAACTCGAAAGCA
>CAJQLI010000105.1 GCA_905479125.1 uncultured Alphaproteobacteria bacterium
CGGTCAGCAGCCGGGGATCTTCCAGCCGCGCAACCCGTGCGCCAAACATTTTCGCGCCCATGAGGCTATGCTCCGGCTGTTTCCTGTCCTTGTAACCGCTTGGCAGCATCAAGCGCGGCGGCGACGATCCCCTGATAACCCGTGCATCTACACAGGTTTCCGCTTATGGCTTCGCGAACTTCCTGTTCCGTCGGATCGGGATTGTCGCCGAGGAATTCAATGAGTGTCGTCAGCATGCCGGGCGTGCAGAAACCGCATTGCAGCCCGTGATTATCCTGGAATGCCTGCTGCAGGGGGTGCAGTTCGGTATCGTTCGGCGCGATGCCCTCGACCGTCGTGATCTCATGGCCGTTCGCCTGCACCGCCAGCATCAGGCAGGAACGCGCCGTTCTGCCGTCGAGCAGGATCGTACAGGCCCCGCAAACGCCGTGTTCACACCCGACATGGGTGCCGGTCAACAACACTTCATGGCGGATGAAATCGGCAAGCGTCAGCCGCGTTTCGACTTCGCGCTCATAGGTTTCACCATTGATGGTGACGGATATCGTTCTGCGATCGCTCATCTGAGGGTCATCTCCGTGCCGTTGGCTGCGCGGGAAAAGGCCTTGCCCAGCGCACGCCGTGTAAGAACAGATGCAAGGTGCTGGCGGTACCAGGCCGGCGCATAGACATCTTCCATCGCGTCGATTTCGCGGCATTTTTCCGCAATCTCGGTAAACAGTTCGACCGACCCGGTTTCGCCGGTAAGGCCTTCTTCGACCGCGGTTACCCGCAGGGGCGCAGGCCCGACACCACCGACCGTTATGCTGGCACGGCTGATCCGCCCACCCGGTTCGACATCAAGCAAAACCGCCGAAGACGTAATAGCGAAATCGCCGTGGCGCCTGGCGAATTCCTCAAACGCATACCCATGCCCTTCAGGCCAGAGCGGCACACGAATGCCGGTCACCATTTCGTCGAGTTCAAATGACGGCATCATGTAACCCATCGGGAAATCCGCCATCGCAATATCGCGGGTACCGCCTTTTTTCTGCACGGTGACGATGGCATCCTGCGCCATGGATACGCTCGGCAGCTCGGCACTGGGATCAAGATGCGACATTGAGCCACCGTAAGTGCCGCGATTACGTGTCTGGCGATGACCGACGTTGAGGATAGCCTCTTTCATCAGCGGGCACCGCCGTGCGACGAGATCCGAATACTCGATATCGCGCTGGCGCGTCATACCGCCGAAAACCAGCGTGTCACCGTCCTCGGTAATACCGGCGAGGCCGTCGATCAGGTTCAGATCGATCACGTCGTCCGGCAGCACAAAACGCATGTTGAGCATCGGCATGAGCGACTGTCCGCCGGCAAGCAGCTTGGCGTTGTCCTTCTCTGCGAGAAGCGCGACAGCGTCTTCGATGCTTCTGGGGTCGTGATAGGTAAACGGAGGTGGTTTCATTTTACACCGAGAACATGTGAATGGAGCACGCACCATGGTCGAAGCCTGAAATGCCCCCACCGGTACAATGTGTGAGGCCGACCTTTGCGCCTTCGACCTGTCGGTCGCCGCATTGGCCGCGGAGCTGACGGACTATTTCGGCAATCTGCGCCGTACCGGTCGCGCCGATGGGATGCCCCTTCGACAGCAGCCCCCCGGACGCGTTGACCGGAATACGCCCGCCAAGCGAAGTTTCGCCATCTTCGAGCAGTTTTGCGGCATCGCCCTTATCGCAGAACCCAAGCGCTTCGTAGTACAGCAGCTCGGCAATCGTGAACGCATCATGGACTTCGGCAACGTCTACGTCATCGGGGCCGATGCCTGCTTCTTCATATGCCTGCTTCGCGCCCCGCACGGTTATTTCCGGCGTCGTCATGTCGCGGAACCCGGTCATATACTTGCCCGAGTTCACCTCGGAACAGGCAACCCTCACGGGTTTGGTCGTGTATTGGCGCGCCTTTTCGGCAGACGCGATAACGACAGCGGAGGCACCATCGCCCGACGGGCAGCAATGCAGCAGCGTAAAGGGCTCGGCGATCTGGCGTGCGCCCATCACCTCGTCCAGCGTAACCTCGTTGCGGAACTGCGCCTCCGGGTTCAGTGCGCCATGCGCGTGCGCTTTGACCGCGACACCCGCAAGCTGCTCTTCGGTCAACCCGTAATCATGCATGTAGCGGCGGGCGCGCATGCCATACAGCGCCGGCATAACCAGGCCATGGGTGACCTCGAAATCTTCTTTTTCCAGCGGCAACGTACCGCCGCCGAACTTGGTAAGTTTCTCGACACCCATTACCAGCACGACGTCATAAACACCGGCCGCCACCGCAATATAGGCCTGACGGAATGCCGAAGACGACGACGAGCAGGCGTTTTCGATATTGGTGATGGGCAGGCCCGTGATGCCGAGTTGCTTCAAAACGCGTTGGCCGGACATCATCCCGCCGAGCGCGGAGCCGCAATAGGCCGCCTCGATATCTTTTTTCTCGACGCCTGCGTCTTCGATAGCCGACTTGACCGCGGGCCAGCCGATTTCCGCAAGCGACTTGTCGCGATATTTCGCAAAGGGCGTGATGCCGACGCCGATAACCGATACTTCTCTCATCGTATCCCTCCTCAGCCCTTGCCCGGTGTGAATGCGTAACTTTCGACAGGAACGCCGTCATCATCCCCGAACACCGCCTTTGTCAGCGATACCGGCATATCCATTTCAAGCGCGGTCGGGTCCACATCGACGATATGGGAGAACACCCTCACGTTATCGGCAAGGTCCACATAGCCTGCAATATAGGGAACGTTCCAGCCACGCGGCGCCACATGAACCACTGACCATGAATAGAGCGAACCGTCGCTCGACAGGTCGGTCGGCGCGACTTTCTCAGACATGCATTCCGGGCAGACATGCGCCG
>CAJQLI010000106.1 GCA_905479125.1 uncultured Alphaproteobacteria bacterium
CCTCAAACCGGAAGCGCTCGCGGTGAAGATCGACGAAAAGCATATCAGCGATATCACGGAATATTCCATCGGCGGCGCGTATAAATGGTTCGCGAACGTCTCAGAGCGGCTGACGGACAAACAGAATGAGATTGCGACCGGCATTCTGAAGGAAATCAACGAACGCCTCGGCTTTCTGCACAATGTCGGGCTTGATTACCTGACCCTGTCACGGACGTCCGGCACCCTGTCCGGTGGCGAAAGCCAGCGCATACGGCTTGCCTCCCAGATCGGCTCTGGCCTTACCGGAGTCCTCTATGTGCTGGATGAACCGTCAATCGGCCTGCATCAGCGGGACAATGCGCGATTGCTGGAAACGCTGCGGCACCTGCGCGACATCGGCAACACCGTCCTCGTGGTCGAACATGACGAGGAAGCCATCAGATCTGCGGATTACCTGATCGACATGGGGGTCGGCGCGGGCGTGCATGGTGGCGAGGTCGTTGCATCGGGCAAACCGGCGGCAGTCCTCCGCTCGAAACGCAGTCTGACCGCCCAATACCTGCGTGGCGATCTGAAGATTGAAATACCGGCGGAACGCCGCAAATTCGACAAGAAACGGCGCCTGCGGATAACGGGCGCAAACGCCAACAACCTGAAAAACGTGTCGGTGGATATCCCGCTTGGCATTCTGACCTGCGTGAGCGGCGTATCCGGCGGGGGCAAGTCCAGCCTGATCATCGAGACACTCTACAAGGCGATGGCGCGGCGCCTGAACAATACCCGTGTTGTCCCCGGAGAACACAAGGACATCACCGGGCTCGAGTTTGTCGACAAGGTCGTCGATATCGACCAATCGCCTATTGGCCGGACACCGCGGTCGAACCCTGCGACCTATACCGGCACCTTCACCCCGATACGCGACTGGTTCGCCGGTCTGCCGGAATCCAAGGCGCGGGGCTACAAGCCCGGACGTTTCTCGTTCAACGTTAAGGGTGGTCGCTGCGAAGCCTGTCAGGGCGACGGGGTCATCAAGATTGAAATGCACTTCCTCGCGGACGTCTATGTTCAATGCGACGTCTGCAAGGGCAAGAGATACAACCGGGAAACGCTCGAAGTATTGTTCAGAAACAAATCGATAGCTGACATACTTGATATGACTGTTGAAGAGGGCGTCGAGTTCTTTTCGGCTGTCCCATCGATCCGCGACAAGCTGGAGATGCTGCTCCGCGTCGGCCTTGGCTATGTAAAGATAGGCCAGCAGGCCAATACGCTGTCGGGTGGTGAAGCCCAAAGGGTGAAACTGTCAAAAGAACTGTCCAAACGAGCTACCGGCAAGACCGTCTATATCCTGGATGAACCCACAACGGGGCTCCACTTTGACGATATCCGTAAACTGCTGGAGGTCCTCCAGGCACTTGTCGATCAGGGCAACACCGTCATCGTCATCGAACATAACCTGGATGTCATCAAGACCGCGGACTGGGTCATTGACCTCGGCCCCGAAGGCGGCGACGGCGGTGGCGAAATCGTTGCCGAGGGCCGACCGGAGGATGTCGCGGTGATCGAACGCAGTGTTACCGGACAATACCTTGCGCCCTATCTGGGTCTCGGGCCGGACAGTAATTCCCGGAAATCCGCATGATGGTGACAATATACGGCATCGCCCCTCGACCCGGCGGCCTCAATAAGGCATTTTTACCGACTAAACTATTGAACCGGTTAACAAATTGAAGAAACCCCTTCCCGTTCAGGGACAACAGCTTTCGAAAGAGGATTTCCTTAACGGCCGCCACGATGAAATGATCATCGCGGCCGGTCTGGAAGGCGCCATGAAACGGAATACGCCGGAATTTCGTCTGGGAAAGCGCGATGAAATGATCGCCTCCTCCCCGCCCGGAGATATGATCTGGGTATTCGGATACGGCTCGCTGATCTGGAATCCCGCTTTCGACTACGATGAAAAACGTATCGGACGCCTTTATGGCTATCACCGGCGGTTCTGCTCCTGGTCGACAATCGGCCGCGGATCCCCCGATGCACCCGGCATGATGCTGGCGCTCGACAACGGCGGGTCCTGCAATGGCATCGTCCTCGGGGTGAAACGCGAACGTGCCGTAGAAGAACTCACAAGCGTCTTCATGCGCGAAATGACCGGTGAAACCTATTTCGCCAAATGGGGAACGGTTCGCACGGACGCAGGAACGGTCAAGGCAATCACATTCGTTGCCAACCATGGATCGGAAAACTACGCGGGCAAGCAGACCCTGGAAGATACGGCCCGCCATATCGCCCAGGGCTGCGGTCATCTCGGCCCATGTACCGATTATTTGTTCAATACGACACAGCACCTTGAAGAACTCGGTCTCCACGACCCCATGCTCCGCAAGTTGTGCGATCTCGTCGAAAAGAAGCTTTCCTGATGCCGGATCAAAAGACTGTTCACATTATTGGCGGCGGCCTCGCCGGCTCTGAAGCAGCCTGGCAGGTTGCGAAATCCGGACAACGTGCGGTCATCTATGAGATGCGCCCCGACCGGACAACAGATGCGCACCAGACCGACAACCTCGCTGAACTGGTGTGCTCAAATTCATTCCGCTCCGACGACGCCGAATATAACGCCGTTGGCCTTCTGCACGAGGAAATGCGCCGCTGCGGGTCACTCATTCTCGCAATGGCCGACGCCAACAAGGTCCCGGCCGGGGGCGCGCTTGCCGTCGACCGCGATGAATTTGCCGCTGCCGTTACCAAAACCCTCGCCGATGAGCCTCTGATAGACGTTGAGCGCGGGGAAATAGACGGCCTGCCGCCCGAAGACTGGGAAAATGTCATCATCGCGACCGGACCACTGACCTCCGCCCCGCTGGCAGAGGCTATCCGCGGCCTGACCGATGAAGACGCCCTCGCCTTCTTTGATGCCATTGCGCCGATCGTCTACACAGATTCTATCAACATGGATGTCGCCTGGTTCCAGTCGCGCTACGACAAGCCGGGCCCCGGCGGCACGGGCAAGGACTACATCAACTGTCCGATGGACAAGGAACAGTATCTTGCGTTTCTGGCGGCACTCGAAACCGCCGAAAAAACAGAATTCAAGGAATGGGAAGAAAACACGCCCTACTTCGAGGGCTGCCTGCCGATAGAGGTCATGGCGTCCCGCGGCGAGGATACGCTGCGCTACGGGCCGATGAAGCCTATCGGATTGACCAATCGGCACACAGGCGGCAAAGCCTATGCCATCGTTCAGCTACGCCAGGATAACAGCCTCGGCACGCTCTATAATCTGGTCGGTTTCCAGACAAAGCTGAAACACGGCGAACAGGCACGGATATTCGGCATGATCCCCGGCCTTGAAAACGCGTCCTTTGCCAGGCTCGGCGGCATTCACCGCAATACGTTCCTGAATTCGCCGCGTCTGCTGGATCGGGAATTGCGCCTGAAAGCAATGCCACGCATCAGGTTTGCCGGCCAGATCACCGGTGTCGAGGGCTATGTCGAGAGTGCCGCAATAGGACTGCTCGCCGGACGCTATGCAGCGGCGCAGAACGAGGGCTCAAGCTTCACCGCACCACCTGTGACGACCGCACTTGGTGCGCTGATCGATCACATAACCGGCGGCGCAGAGGACGAGACTTTTCAGCCGATGAACATCAATTTCGGTCTGGTCCCTCCGCTTGAATTCAGGGTCAAAGGACGGGACCGCAAGAAAGCCTATTCAGATCGCGCCCTGGCAGATCTTCAGACGTGGCAGGACGGCGCCGTCGCCGCCGAATAACGGGTCCTCTCCGATCAGACCCGTCCGGTCATTGCACTGCCTAGAATTTTAATCTGTCCACGGAACCGCGACGGCTCGAGCCCCTCCGCGTAAACATCGCACCCCGCCTTCTCGAGACTTCTTAAATACAGCGTCGCAACCGGTGAATACGCTACGGCTGGGCGGGCCGGGCGCGGCACGTTTATGCCGGCGGCTTTCGACCGTCCAATGAACGCAACGATCGCCGCCACTGCGGCGCCCATCGCCGCGGGGTTCCGTCTTTCAACAACATCATCCGCCGTCAGACCATATTCGCGCAGATAGTCGTTTGGCAGATAAACCCGGCGTTGCCCCGCATGATGCGGCAACGCCCTGAGCAGACCCGTCACACCCCAAAAAGTACCCGCCGCCGCCGCATCGGCTGCAAAACCGGTTTCCCCGCAGATCAACGAGGCCATCGAGGCGAGCTGTCCCGACGTCGCGGACGCATACCCCATCAATGCTGCGCTATCTTCCGGTGGGTCGTCTTCAAGGTCGAACAGGCGCGCATCTATCATTCTTCCGAAACCGTCCTGAGGCAGATCGAATGCATCGATTGTCCAGGCTATCTCTGAAACAACGGCATGGTTACGGACGGTGCCGTTATAGATTTCGCCGATGGTGTCGCGCCACCACTGCAAACGCATCTGTCCCAGAATAGCTTCGCTCACCCTTTCGCGTACCGAGGCGATCTCCAGATTGAAGGCATAGAGCGCGATCAGGCCTCGCCGTACGTCTCCAGCGGCGAAAGTCGCCGCAAAATAGCGGTGATAGTCATACGCGCGGACCTGATCGGCGCAGTAATCTGCGTTGCTTTGGGGGTGAGCTTCTGGCGACATATTGGCGGTAGTCTAAGGACGCCGTTTCGAGTCGTACAGCCACACGTCTATTATGTCCCGATGATCCAGATATCTGACCTCATTCCCGCGCCCGGTGCCTTATCCGATAAAGCTGCCGACGCCAGATTAACTGCGCTCAGGGCAGCGTTACCCGCCGGCGACTATACCGCCATCGAAGACGACCTGCTGCCCTATGCGGAGCGGATTGACCAGGCCGGTCAAAAAATCGGCAGTGGCGCTGAAATCGCGCGGATCAGCGAACTGATGACACTTGCGCAGTTTGGCGCTGCTTCTGTCGGCGCCGTGATCGCCCGTGTCTGTGACGACGCCGATGCAGAACCGGTAGCAGAAGCATTGTTGGTCGCCCGGTTTCTCGTAGAAGTCGTCCTTGCCGCCCCCGGGTACCCCGCCCTGCTCCCGGGCAATTTGCTGAAAGAGCATCACGTCGACCGTGAAAACGCCTCGTGGCCAGATATAGAACCTGTTTGTCGTGACCTCCTCGTCCGCGCATCAGAGGCAATCCATCGCTCTGATGCCCTCGATATCCGGATATCCTCACCACCATTACGTAAGTTGCTGACCAGACACCGGATGGAAACCCTCCGTCAGATAGCCCGGCTCGACAAGCGGGATCCGCAAGCCATCGGCGCGCGCCTGACGGGTTTCGATCGCGCGATGATCTCCCTGAAGCTTTTCTTGCGTTTACGGGGCGCCTCATGAGAAGTTCGCCGCCGCCGTCCAATATGGAAAAAACCTGATGTCTACCGTTCACGTCATAGGCGCCGGCATTTCCGGTCTTGCCTGCGCGACCCGCGCCGCGATCTCCGGCGTCGATGTCGCATTGTATGAAGCGGCAGGTCAGGCAGGCGGTCGCGCTCGCTCATTCCATGACGAGAGCCTCGGCTGCATGATCGATAACGGGAACCATCTGCTGCTCGGCGCCAATGAATCGACCCGGGCTTATCTGGCCGATATCGACGCCGGCGAAATGATTCGGGAAATAGCCCCCGCTGCATTTCCCTTCATGGATCTGTCTAGCGGTGAACGCTGGCGGGTTCGCCCCGGCGGGGGCCTGCTGCCGACCTGGATATTTTCCAAAGATCGACGTATCCCGGGTACCACAACCGGCGAGTATCTCCGGCAGGCCTACCGACTTAAACGCGCAGGCAAGACAGATACCGTTCTCGGCGCGGTCGGAAATGATTCCGTGCTTTATGAAACGCTGTGGCAGCCCCTATGTCGGGCTGCCCTGAACACGGATGCCAGCGAAGCGTCAGCAAAACTGATGTGGATCGTTTTGCGTGAGACTTTCATGAAGGGTGAAGAAGCCTGCCGACCCTGGTTTTTCCACAAGGGCCTGTCGGCTGCGCTCGTAAATCCTGCCATCAGGTTCCTGAAAGAAAACAATGCTGAAGTCCGCTTTCAGGCACGGCTCCGCGGCCTACGCTGGACAGACCACAAAATCACCTCGCTGTATTTCCCGGAAGGCATGCTCCGAATAGAACCCGATGATGCTGTGATTCTCGCGGTACCGCCCGATATCTGCAACGATATTTGGCCGGCGGCAAAAGCACCGACGGACTCACGTACAATCGTCAATGCGCATTACCGGATGGACAAACCGGTATCCCTGCCCTGGGACGCGCCCTTTGTCGGTCTGGTTGGCAGCGAAACGCATTGGATTTTCGCCAGGGACAATATCGTCTCACTTACCATCAGTGCAGGAGACGCGCTCGCCGAGAAACCCAACTGGGAAATTGCCAACCTGCTCTGGTCGGAAGTCGCACAGGTAATCGGCAGTTCAGCGGGTCGGATGCCTGCATGGCGAGTCATCAAGGAACGGCGCGCGACGTTTGCACAAACACCGGCCCAGGTGAACAGCCGGGCGTCGACCGATACAAGTATCAAGAACCTGTTCCTAGCCGGAGACTGGACCGATACGGGGCTTCCCGCGACCATCGAGGGGAGCGTCCGGTCCGGGTTCAAAGCGGCCAGCCAAGCGCTCGAATCCATTCGCAATGCGAGGGCAGACGCCAAGGAATAGCGTTTACCGTCAGGACGCCTTGATTCGCAAGTCTCTACCGACAGCCATACTCAACGGCCTTTTTCTCCCTAACGCACTGAAAATATGAACGTTTTCTGATAGCACGCGACAGTTAGCAACGTTCAGCCCATTAACAGCGGCAGCGTTGAACCGCTGAATCATTAACGTTAGCATCTAATCGCTTGAAAACTAGGAGGGATTCTTAAAGTGGCTAAAATTTTATCTGACCTTACGAGTACGATAATCGCCGGTATCGTTCTCGCGGTGTTGCTGGTCATCTTCATGATGGTCAAGTACGACGCCGGTCTTGCGCTGGACAAAAACTGGTGGGCTTTCGCGTTCCGCTGGCTCCACGTGCTCAGCGGTGTGATGTGGATCGGTATCCTGTGGTACTTCAACTTTGTCCAGATTCCGAACATGGGCAAAATTCCGGATGAACAGAAACCAGCCATTACCGGTGTGATTGCACCGGCGGCATTGTTCTGGTTCCGCTGGGGCGCAATGTCCACGCTGATCACCGGTCTTATCCTTGCTTACCTGAATGGCTATATCGCAGATGCAATCGCGATCGGCCTGACGGACGGCGTGCCGAAGCACACCGCAATCGGCATTGGCATGTGGCTTGGAACGATCATGTGGTTCAACGTCTGGTTCATCATCTGGCCGAACCAGAAGAAGGCACTTGGCATCGTTCAGGTCGAAGCCGACGAAAAAGCAAAAGCGGGACGGACCGCCATGCTTTTCTCGCGGACGAACACCATGCTTTCGATCCCGATGCTCTATGCGATGGTAGCCGCCCAGAACTTGTTCTGAGAGAACTTAAACGCACAACGGATGAAGGGGGCCTCATGGCCCCCTTCTTTTTTACCTTCAGTCATGCAATCAGTTGGAATATCAGTCGACGGCGATCAACGCGGCAGCAACAGCACGGTCCTCAGCAAGCAACACATTGAAGGTCCGGCAAGCAGCGCCGGTATCCATCCATTCAGGCACGATGGAAAACGCCTTCAGGGCGTCACGGATATCGGTCCTTGGCATTCCCATGCGAGCACCGCACCCGATCAAGAGGACTTCCACGCCGGTATTCTCATGCATGAGCGGTGCCAGACCGGTGATGGAAATATCGTCAAAGGATGTCACCTGCCACGGCAGCGTCTGATCAGGCATGACAATGACGGATGACGTATACGCTTCACCCGCAATTCGGAATCCGCCGCCGCCATAACCCTGGATCAACTGACGGCCCTGAGGGACCTGCGGCGTCATATCCGCCATTAATCAGCTAGTGGATTTCCCCGCGGCGGCGGCATCATCGTCATCCGTATCGCC
>CAJQLI010000107.1 GCA_905479125.1 uncultured Alphaproteobacteria bacterium
TGCATCGGGGTGTCCGATACCGGATGGAACTGCACATCACGTGGCAGTACACGGTGCTTGGTACCACCGACTTCAACGTCTACGAGCTGGATAAAGAACTGAGGATTATCGAGCTCTTTGATGAGTACGCGACGTTCCAGCGTCAGTAGAACCGGTTCTTCCTTATTGCCGTAGATAACGGCGGGTACCTGCCCATCACGACGAGCCTGGCGCGCGGACCCCTTACCCACGCCGTCTCGTGGAGAGGCGGGTACAGTTTCGACCACAGCCATGATTGTCTCCTTAAAAATTAGTGTGCCAGCCTCCAGGGGTGCTGGTCACAGAAAAAACACCCCGCCGATTCCGGCAGGGGCGCGCGTTATTAGCGGTAAATCAGGTCCTAGTCAAACAGACTGGAAACGGACCGGGCATCGCTGATGCGCTCGATCGCCTCGCCCATCAGGGGGGCGATCGAAATCTGCTTGATATTACTGGCGACGCGGACGGCCTCGGTGCCCAGGATGGAGTCCGTAATGACCATGGATTCCAGGGGAGACGACGATATCCGGCTTACGGCGCCGCCTGACAGCACACCATGGGTGATATAGGCGTGCACGGCCTTGGCGCCGGCATCTTTCAGGGCCTGGGCCGCATTGCACAGCGTCCCGCCGGAATCGACGATATCATCGACCAGGATGCATGTGCGGTCTTTCACGTCACCGATAATGTGCATGACCTCTGACACGCCGGCGCGTTCACGCCGCTTGTCGATGATCGCGAGATCGGTGCCGAGCCGTTTGGCAAACGCGCGTGCGCGCACCACGCCGCCGACATCAGGCGAGACCATGATCAGATCGCTATTATTGAAATTTTCTTCGATATGCCGGATGAAAACGGGTGCTGCGAACAGGTTATCCAGCGGGATATCGAAAAACCCCTGAATCTGGCCAGCGTGAAGGTCCATTGTCAGAACGCGGTCAGCACCTGCAACCGTGATCAGGTTTGCAACAAGTTTTGCTGAAATCGGTGTCCGCGGACCCGACTTGCGGTCCTGCCGGGCATAGCCGAAATACGGCATTACGGCGGTAATCCTTCTCGCCGATCCACGACGGACCGCATCAAGCGCGACGAGCAACTCCATAAGGTGATCATTGGCCGGGTAAGATGTCGACTGAATGATAAACACGTCTTCGCCGCGGACATTTTCGTGAATCTCCACGAAACATTCCATGTCCGAGAACCGCCTGACACTGGCATCGGTCAGTGGCAGATTGAGGTAGGCGGCGATCGCTTCGGACAGCGGACGATTGCTGTTACACGCAATAATCTTCATGTACGTCCACTTTCATTCCTGTCTTTAAACTGACAGGTCGATGATGATTGTCCCCGCGTCCGCCTCCCGAGCCGACGCCTGCGCAAATTACCAGCGGCACCCGGGGGTGTAAACGCTGATCGATTCTCTGGCACCGGTATTCAACGTGCGGGTTGCTCTGACCCTGCAGCGGCGCCCGAAAGAGCGCTTTCCGACACTTTTTCCAGAATATCGCCAATGCCCCTGGCGGCGCCGACAGAAATGCCCCTGGCGATTATGGGCCAGTCGTTTTCCAGGGCTTCGGCCGCAACAGTGTTTTTCTGATGAAGTTTACCAAGCTCGCGCCCGTCTGCGCCCATTACAACCCAGTCCAGCCTGAGGTCTCTTTGTCCTGTCGGTCCCGCGTTGCCCGAGCGGGCCGGGGCCAGTGTTACAGTTCCGACGATAACGATGGAATCGTCCCGCATTTTCGATGAAACGCGCAGGGCCTGGCGGCGGAGAGCCGTTTCCAGTTCTGTCCGCAACAGCGCGCCGGCGGTCGCAGGAGCCCCGTCGATCTTCCAGACATGCAGCGTACGTTTTACGCGATTGGCAGTGTGGTCGCGGTCGGCTGGGCCCTGAATGATCGCCGCGATTCTGCCGGCTGATTTCTCGGCGATTTCGCGCAACAGGGTAGGGCTGCCCTGATTCCAGGCGGTTTGTCGGGTGGCAATATCCAGGGCGTGTTCGCCTCGCTGGATGCCGTTGGGCTCGGAAAGCCGCCAGATGACGCGTATTTCACTGCGCGTGCCGCCGCGCGGAGTCGCGATGGCCTGGCCTGAGAGTTCCAGGCTTGAGAGGTTCCCGCGTTCAGTAAAGGCGGGCAGGTTCCTGTCAATCAGGGCTGACGCCATTTCTCGTGCCAGGGCAGCGCCACTGTCTTGCGGCATTCCCTGCACGGGCAGAACCACGACGCCGGCCCTGTCCGGCAGGTTGAGAAGCGGGTTCGCCGACTTGTTTGTCGCTGCAGGCTGAAATGGCTGGGGCAGGGGCTGGCAGGCGGCTAGGGCGAGTCCCAACAGCGTAAGCGCCGACATAACAGCGGCAAGAGGGCGCCTAGATCGCACAGCTGACCATGAGGCCCAGAATGAGCATGAACAGGAAAACGATCATGTGCGGCAATTCAGGGGGCCTCCGCCAGCGTTATTGCGGAAAGACCACGTCCATAATCATCTTCTCCGCGATGGCAGGTTCGACGATAACTGAAAAACAGGTCTTCCGCGCTGTAGGTATCCATATCCAGCGCATCCCGGGCCGCGATGCCCGCGTCCTTCAGGCGTCGCAGGACGAATCCCTGCAAATCGAAGAGGTGTTTGTCGGTATCACCGTCGGGCCGGAAAAGAATCACGGACCCGGGGTCGTCCTCGATGAACGGAAAGGGAAAATCTGCCCCGACCTGGTAGGAGCTCTGGGCAATGCAGGGGCCGACCGTTGCCCGGATATCGCGCCGCCTGGCGCCGAGGTCTTCCATGGCGGCAATGGTGTTTTCGACAACGCCGCCCAGTGCACCGCGCCATCCCGCATGCGCGGCGCCTATGACCCCGGCTTCTGGATCTGCAAAAAGGACAGGGGCGCAATCGGCGGTCAGGATGCCGAGGGCGACGCCCGGGGTTCTTGTTACCATTGCATCTGCCTCCGGGCGTTCTGCCAGAACCGGCGCCGGATCCGTCAGGGTCACAACCTCGGGGCTATGGACCTGGTAAAGCGTGACCAGTCTGTCTTCTTCAAGTTCGAGACAGGCTGCGGCCCTGCGTTTGTTTTCGATGACTCGGTCCGGCGAGTCTGACGAGCCTGCGCCGCAATTGAGTGATGCGTATATACCTTCACTGACACCGCCTTCACGGGTGAAAAAGGCGTGTCGGATGCCGGTAATATTTTCCAGCGAGGGAGATTTCAGCATGTATCTTCTGCCCAGGATTCGAACCCTGCCAGTTTAGGCATTTCGGGTGACGTCGCCACCATAACCTTGAACAGCTCGCCCATCTGGCCGGGATCGGTCAGTCGGACCGTGGCCGACATCACGTCAGCGCTGGCTTCCGGTGAAGCGGTCTTCAGAAGTTGCCGCGTCCGTTCCCGAATGCCGATTGCGCTGAGAAATGCGGATTGCGTGACCGGACCGCCCGTCGTCGCGCCGCCCGACCTTAACTGGCGGGCGAAGGCACCAAAATCGACATGCGCGGTCAGGTCTGCTTTGCCGGGATCAGATAACGGATCGGAGAATGCGTGTTGATGTACAGCCTGGAGGGTCTCGCCGATTGCAGATTTGCTGTGCCCGTAATCTATTATCAGTGCCGCCCCGGGGGTGGCTGCCAGGCGATGGGTCAGGGTATCTGCAAATTCCATTGCCACGGGACATCGTTCAAATACAGCCCCCGGTGGTGCATCTGAAGGCAGGGCGGGCAGGTGGTGCGGGGGAGCCTCGGCGGTTACAAATGTTAGGCTGTCCGCCACGACGTCGATGCACCGTTCCGCCCAACCGTTATCCGTCATCACGAACTGATGAATGGGAAGCGCATCCAGAAATTCGTTCGCAATAAGGATCATGGGCCCGGCCGGGACTGTCGCGATCGAATCATGCCAGCTCGGCGTGAAACCGGTCAGGGTATCCTGCTGACGTCGGCGCATCGCAGGACTGTTCTCGACCAGATGAATGTCGATTGCCTGATGAAAATCCGGTACGGATTTGGCGGCCCGTAGAACATCCTTCATCAATGTGCCGCGACCGGGGCCGCATTCGGCGAGGACCAGGTTTTCCGGGGACCCCATCTGTTGCCAGGTAACGGCGGCCCATAACCCGATCAGTTCGCCGAATACCTGTGAAATTTCAGGTGAAGTGATGAAATCACCAGACACGCCGAGAGGATCGCCCGTCATGTAGTAGCCGTGCTCGGGGTGGCCCAGCGCCAGTTCCATGAAGTCCGCGACGGAAATCGGCCCGGTACTTGTAATCCGGTCGCGGATCAGCGCTTCAAGGGGAGACATTTTTCCGTGACGTGACGATCAGCCAGATGCCGAGTGCAAACAGTGGCAGCGAGAGCACCTGGCCCATCGTCGTTCCCATTGCGAGGAAACCGATATGGGCATCGGGTTCGCGAAAAAATTCGGCGATTGGCCGGGCGACGCCATATCCGACCAGAAATACGCCGGAGAGAAAGCCCCGCCGTTCGAATGCGCCGGGACGGGATGCGAACCAGGCGAGGATCAGGAACAGAATCAGGCCTTCCAGTGCCGCCTGGTAAAGTTGGCTTGGGTGCCGGGGCAGAGGGCCGCCGCCCGGGAACACCATGCCCAGCGGTGAGTCCGTGACACGACCGTAAAGTTCGCCATTGATGAAGTTTGCGATCCGACCGAGGCACAGGCCAATCGGTGCGGTACAGGCGACGATATCGCCAATTGCGATCCAGGAATAATTGCGAAGGCGCGAAAACAGCCAGATGGAGAATATCACGCCCAGCAAACCGCCATGAAAGGACATGCCTCCCTGCCAGACGGCAAAAGCTTCGAGCGGATGGGCAAGGAAATAGTCGGCCTTGTAGAAAACCACATAGCCGAACCGCCCGCCGAGCACGACGCCGAGCGTTGCCCAGACGATAAAGTCGTCAGTATGTGCTTTTGTGATTCCCACCGGCGAGCGTCGGGCAAGAACGAGCATGTAGCGCCACGCGAGCAGAATACCTGCGATGTAGGAAAGCGCATACCAGCGAATGGCAAACGGACCGATTTCGATAAGTACCGGGTCGATGGTCGGGTAGGTCAGCGTTAAAATGGTCATTGAAGGGACATGGTGATCAGTTCACCTGCTCAGATATACGGGTCGGGAGCCATAAGGCTCTCGCGCACGTATTTGCCGACGCCTTCTTCGAGGCCTGTCGGCGCCTGATCGAAACCCGCGGCCCGAAGCCGGGACATGTCCGCTTCCGTGAAATACTGGTAGCGGTCCCGGATCGCCTCGGGCGTGTCTACGAACTCAATCACCGGCTCCTTGCCCATCGCCTTGAACACGGCTCTTGCAAGGTCGTCGAAGGTTCGGGCCGATCCTGTGCCGACGTTGAAAATGCCCGCTACGTCCGGGGTCCCGGACAGCCAAAGCGCGACATCTACGCAGTCGCCGACCCAGACGAAGTCGCGTTCCTGACCACCGTCGGGATAATCCGGATTGTGCGATCTGAACAGAACAGCCTTTCCGTCTTCGGAAATCTCGCGGAAATTCTTAAGTGCGACACTGATCTGTCCGCCCTTGTGATATTCGTTCGGGCCATAGACATTGAAGAACTTGAGCCCGGCCCAGTGCGGTGGTCGGGGCCCGTTCTCCGACACGATGCGCGCCACCCGCCGGTCGAAGGCATGCTTCGACCAGCCATACGCATTCATCGGTCGAAGCTTCGCCAATCCGTCAATAGAATCGTCGTCGCCGAAGCCGCGGTCGCCGTTTCCATAGGTGGCCGCCGACGAGGCATATATCAGCGGCGTCTCGAAGCGGGCGCACCAGTTCCACAAATCGAGCGACAGCCGGATATTGGATTGTACGATGAGATCGGCATCGCGTTCGGTCGTCGCGGAAATCGCGCCCATGTGAAAAATGGTCTCGATGTCTTTTGAATTGTCGCCCAGAAATTCGGCGAGTGCTTCCGGCGGGATGATATCCGTCAGTTCACGCTTCGCGATATTTTTCCATTTGTCGTCATGGCCCAGTATGTCGCAGACGACGATGTCGCGGTCGCCCCGCGCTTCCAGCGCCTTTACGAGATTGGAACCAATAAATCCGGCGCCGCCGGTGACAATTATCATGCGCGAGGTCTGCTCCGTTATTCAGTATGCCGGTTATAGGTTCAGGCGCGACAAGCCGCAAACATCGACTTATATTAACAATACACAATCCAACCCGCCGGAGGCAGTAAGATCATGCAAAGCCGTAACCGAGTATTTGACGATGCCGCCCGCGTGGCAGGCGGCGCTTTTGGCACGCTGTCCGGAATCCGGCGCGAGGTCGAGGGGTTGGTTCGCCATCAGATCGATAAATTGCTGTCGGGCATGGACCTCGTCACGCGCGATGAATTCGATGCCGTAAAGGCGATGGCGATCCGGGCACGAGAAGAGAACGAGCGGCTTGAAGAGCGGTTACAGGCTCTGGAAACGGCGTCTGAAAAGACGTCGACTGCATCGCGCAGCAAGGCGAAGGCCACTCCCAAAGCGCCTGCCGCAAAAAAGAGCTGAATCACCCGAAACAGACTTATCCACTACATTTTGTGTTTCGGCCCCGCTGAGGCACCAATTGTCCTTGCGCGGTAAAATCTGTTCTGGCACCCTAAATGTTGTGTTGAGACTCCCCAGACCCCCACTATTTTGCGGTCAAAGCTGCTTTATTGTGGACCCGGGGCGTCAAGACACCTGAAAGTGTTCAAGGGGGGCAGCCGTGACGGCTTTAAGCAAGGAATTCGAAAAATCAGCGCCGAATCCGCTCGATATGATCGAGCAGATCGCGACCAGCCACGACTGGCTGTATGAACGTTCTAGCGATCGGGATATCGCCGTTGAAGTAACCGGGCACTGGTGCGACTACCGCATGTTCGTTTCGTGGCACGCGGATGTTCAGGCGCTTCTGTTTGCCTGCGCGTTTGATATGCGTGTGCCGGAGAAAAAATCCGAATCCATCCATCCGCTGCTGGCGATAATCAATGAACGGTTGCTTGTCGGTCATTTTGACCTGTGGTCAGACGATGGCCTGCCGGTATTCCGTCATGCGCTGCTGCTTCGGGGCGTCGCGGGGGCGAGCCATGAACAGCTCGAGGATGTTGTCGATATCGCGTTTACAGAGAGCGAGCGCTACTACCCGGCGTTCCAGTTTGTGATCTGGGGCGGTAAATCGCCGGAAGATGCGATGGCCGCGGCGATTCTTGAAACCGAGGGTGAAGCCTGAGCGCGAACCGCCTGAAGGTGGTGTTGCGATATATCCAGCGGGATAAACCGGATGCCTGAAACGCAAAATATACTCCTTGTCGGCTGCGGTAAAATGGGCGGCGCGATGTTGCGCGGCTGGTTGTCACGGGGCGTGGCAACGGAAAACGTCGTTGTTATCGAGCCCTTCGAGGATGCTGCCGTAGCGTTACGTGATGAACTTTCGGTCACAGTGCTGGATGATGTCACGGCGATCTCGCCTGCATTCGCTCCCGATATTGTGGTCTTTGCCGTCAAGCCTCAGGCGATGGATGATATCGTCCCGTTCTATGCCGGGTTCGCTGCGAAGGGGGCGGTCAGCCTGTCCATCGCCGCCGGACGAACAATTTCCTATTTCGAGGGCCATCTGGGCAAGGGGGCTGCAATCGTCCGGACGATGCCGAACACCCCGGCGGCCGTAGGACGTGGAATCACAGCTGCATGCGCGAATAGCCATGTCAGTTCAGTCCAGCGCGTGGCCTGTGAGAATCTGCTCGAAGCCGTTGGCGATGTTGTCTGGGTCGAAAGCGAGGACATGATCGATGCGGTGACGGCGGTCTCGGGTAGTGGGCCTGCATATGTCTTTTGGCTGATCGAATGCATGGCAAAGGCAGGGGAAGCGCAAGGGCTGCCCGCGGATATCGCCGCAAGGCTGGCACGTGCGACAGTCGCCGGTTCTGGCGAACTTGCGCGGCAATCCGACGAGGCCGCGGGAGTTTTGCGAAAGAACGTCACAAGCCCGGGCGGAACGACTGCTGCGGCGCTCGATGTTCTGATGGCCGGCGAAGATGGCCTTGAACAACTGATGGGCCGGGCAATAGATGCGGCCACGCGCCGATCCCGCGAGCTTGCAGGCTGATTTCTATTCTGCTGCCTGCATACCCATCGTGCCTGAGCGGATTTTTTCGAGCGCCCGCATTTCCAGTTGTCTGACACGTTCCTTCGATAGCCCGAGTTCTCTGCCGATTTTCGTCAGGCTCTGACGTTTTTCACTGAGAAAGCGCCGGCGTAGGATGTGTCGCTCGCGTCGGGTCAGGGCAGGAAGAGCTGCCCGCAACATACCGACAAGTGCCATCCGTTCGCGCTTGGATGAGAGAGCCGTTTCCGCGTCCGGTGCCGAAGTGGGCAATGTGTCTGCCAGAGTACTGCCGTCTGCGCGTGGGGCATCGAGCGGATGATCGGGTGCCGTGAGTCGTTGGGCAAATGACCGGACGTCGTCAACGGTTGTATTCAGTCTGCTTGCCAGTGCCCGGACCGCGTCCCCGCCTTTTTCGTCAAGTCCGGCCAGGGCGCCGCTGAAATACATCGTCCGGTGCCGCGGCGTCGTTACTGAGCGAACGACCGAACCGGAGCGCAGGACGTAATCCTGAATCGAGGCGCGAATCCACCACATGGCGAACGTCGATAGCCGGTTTCCTTTCTCGGGATTAAAGCGTTTTATGGCTTCGAGAAGTCCGACGGTGCCTTCCTGAATGAGGTCGGATAACGGGCAGCCGTATCGTCTGTACCGGCCCGCAATGCGGATGACATAGCGGAGCTGGCTTAAAACCAAACGCTCTCGTGCTCGCGTATCCCCTGTGTGTACTTTGCGAAACAGATCACGTTCCTCTGTCGCTGACAGGGAAGGTGTCCGCCGCAGGGCGCGCGCAATATTAGCCGGAATGGGCGAACGCATCATATCTCCAAAAGCACTCTGTTTGAATCGTTGCATACAGTTGCCGGAGGATCAACCGTTTCGACCCGTACCGGTATTCGTGAATTCCTATAAAACTGTTATGCTACAATCGACTAAGGAGGATCAGATGGCCAAGAAAGCAACCAGCCGGCAACCGGGTCCCGACCGGGTTCTCGATGCAGCCCTCAAGCTTGCGAGCGGCATGCGGTGGCGAGACATCTCCATGGAAATGATCGCAGAGGAATCGGGCGCGTCTCTGGGACGTGTTTACGAGTTGTTTCCATCCAGAATGGCGCTTTTGAATGCATTTATCCGGCGGACAGATAATGCTGTTCTGGCCGGGCATGACTTCGGTGACGCGTCGGAGCCCGTGCGGGAACGCCTGCTTGACGTGATCATGCGCCGTCTTGATGCGCTGGCACCTTATAAGGACGCGGTAGCATCCATAACCCGCGATCTCGGTCGTGATCCCGGCGCGCTGTTATGCGCCGGACCTGCTTTCATGAATTCGATGGCCTGGTCGCTCGAAGCTGCCGGTGTCAGCGCCTCGGGTCTTCCCGGGATTGTGCGCACAAAGGGTTTGGCAGCGATTTATCTTAGCGCGATCCGGGTCTGGCTTCGCGATGATACCCAGGATCAGTCCGAAACGATGGCGTATATCGATAAAAACCTGAAGCGTGCTGAATCCGCTATGTCCATGATGCCTTTCCGGCGTGGGTGGCGGGGAAAACCGGAAGTTTCTGAAGGTTAGCCAAATCTCGGGCTGGTCTTCGGCCGGGTCTCCGGCTTGGTCTCCGGGCTTCGGTTATCAAGCGATCATTTTTTAGGCATTTAAAGTGGGTTCCCGGGTGGGGTGCGCTGCAATATTTCGGGCTCTCTCGGAGTATTAATTTTTTAACAAATTGATTTTAAACGATAATTAAATTGTGCGGTGCACAATAAATCGTTGACATGGTGCGGTGCACAACCTACATTCCTGAGACGAGTTTAGATCAGTTGTACAAAATTCACACGCAACAGGAGCATACAATGGCTGCTAACGGAAAAACGAACGGCGCGATGTTCCCTGAATGGGACTTCACCAAAGTCTGGGCCGATATGAAAATGCCTGAATTCGATATGAAGATGCCCGAATTCAATGTCGACGCGATGGTCGCGGCGCAGCAGAAGAATATTGAAACAATGAACCTCGCCAATAAGACGGTTGTCGAAAGCTGGCAGGGTTTTGCGAAGAAGCAGGCCGCATTGTGGCAGGCCGCCGTTGAAGACACCGGTGTGTTCGCTCAGGACGTTGCTTCCGCCAAGGAACCGACGGACAAGGTCGCCAAGCAGGCTGCTTTCGCCAAGGCCGCTTTCGAGAACGGTCTGTCGACCGCCCGCGAAGCTCAGGAAATCGCCGCCAAGACGACCAACAAGACGGTCGATATCGTGTCCAAGCGTTGGGCCGAAGGTCTTGATGAGGTTGTTACCTATGTCGGTAAAGCGACCCCGAAAGCCGCGTAAACAGGATCATTCTTGATCCCGGCGGTTATCCGCTGATCAGACCGCCGCTCCGGGTTTCCGGGGCGGCGGTTTTCTTTTGCAGAATTATCGGCGACCATCTTCGCGTTCGTGATCAATGAGGTGGAGATGACGATAGAATTCGACGATTTTCTGAAAGTTGATATGCGCGCGGGTACGGTACTTCGCGCCGAAGCATTCCCCGAAGCGCGAAAGCCTGCGATCAAGCTATGGATCGATTTCGGTCCGGAGATCGGCGAGAAAAAGAGTTCTGCGCAGATCACGCGGTACTATACCCCCGATAAACTCGTCGGGCGCCAGGTCGCTGCGGTGGTAAATTTTCCGCCGCGACAGATCGGCAAGTTCATGTCGGAAGTTCTTGTCCTTGGCTTTCCCGACGACGACGGTGAGGTGGTCCTGACGGCAATAGATCGGCCCGTCGCGAATGGCGTCCGTCTGTTCTAGGGCCCGTGGCCCGGTCTATGGCGGCAACGGTGTGCCCTAGACGGGTAGTGTTATGGTTGCGCGCAGACCCCCGAGTGACGAATCCGCCAGGGTCACGTCGCCTCCGCTGCCGCGGGCAAGATCTCGAGCAATCGAGAGGCCCAGGCCGGTTCCACCGGTCCCGGGATTGCGGGATGAATCGAGCCGGTAAAACGGTTTGAAGACGGCCTCGCGCTCTTCGTCCGGTATGCCCGGACCATCGTCATCGACATTGATTTCGACAAGTCCGCCCCGGCGCTCTGCGGAGACTTTTACGGTCTGGGCATGGGTTTTCGCATTTACGACCAGGTTTGTTATGCAGCGCCGTATGGCGTTTGGTCTTACCAGAATTTTCAGGTCGCCAGCGGTTGTCGCTACGACAAGCCTGTCATCGATCGATGCGCCACGTGCGATTGCATTGATGATTTCGGCGAGATCGCTCTCCACCGGTTCCTCGGTTCCCTCGCCGCGGGCAAAGGCGAGAAATTCCTCGACCATGACTTCCATCTCGCGAAGGTCTTCTTTCAGGTCTTCTACCCCTTTCGATTCTGCCAGCATTGCGAGCTGAAGTTTCATTCGTGTAAGGGGAGTACGCAGGTCGTGGCTGACGCCCGCCAGCATTTCGGTCCGCTGGGTCAGGGCGTTATTGATCCGCCCCCGCATCCGCTCGAATGCTGCAGCAGCCCGGCGGATCTCGGTTGCGCCCTCGGGTTTGAAATCCGGCACGTCGCGGCCTTTACCGAAATTATCGACCGCGGCGGCGAGACGCCTGATCGGTCTCACCTGGTTACGCATGAACATGGTGGCGATGGCAAAGAGAAGCAGCGAAGTGCCGATCATCCACATCAGGAAGATATAGGTGGTCGAACTGAAAAGGCGTTCGCGGGGGACAAAAATTTCCATGACCCCGTCGGGCAACTGAACTTTCATCTGCACCAGCCGGTCGTGGCTCCATGTGTCAATATGGACGGGTCTCCGTACACGTTCCCGCATCGAATTCGCCAGACGGGTATCCAGGATGCCTCCGCCGGTTACCGGCGGAGCGTTTGGAAGTATTTCACCCGGTTTGAAATTCATGGTGAGGCCCATATCACCCGCCGATGTCATTATCCACTTGGTGCTTTTTTCATCGGCGAAATGGCTTCTCGCATTGATGACAAGGCTGATCTCGCCGGCGACAGAATCGGAAAGACGCCGGGTTATGGTACTCCAGTGGCGATCGTAAAAGACCCATGTCGACACCACCTGCACAAGGATCAGCGGGGTGATGATGATCATGATCGACCGGCCCAGGAATGATTTGGGCAGGTAGCGTTTTACCGCGATGCGGAACCGTATCGGGGCTTTCACTTCAAAATTCCTGTGCTGGCGTCAATCCGGGTGGAGTACATAGCCCTGTCCCCGGATTGTGTGGAGGTAACGCGGTTCGCGCGGGTCGGGTTCGATCTTGCGGCGTAGCCGCGTGACCTGCACGTCGACAGTTCGTTCATTGCCTTCTATCCGGCATTGGCTGATCAACTCGTCCCTCGACAGTGTCATGCCCGGATGCCGCGCCAGCGCCGAAAGCAGATTGGCTTCGATCGTCGTAAGCCTGACGATAGCATCGTCGCGTCTGAGCTCTCGCCGGCCCATGTCGAACGCGCATTGACCAAGTTTGACGATACCTTCGGTGATCGCAGGCGCTGCACGGCGAAGGATGGATTCGATCCGTAATACAAGCTCGCGCGGCTCGAACGGTTTGGTCATGTAATCGTCCGCGCCCTGTTCGAGCCCGGAGACGCGGTCGCCTGGTTCGCCCATCGCCGTGAGCAGCAATATCGGTACCCGCGATACCGACCTGAGCGATTCGGTCAGTTCAAGACCGCTTTCGCCCGGCATCATGACATCTACCACCAATAGATCGAATTGAAGGCCGCGCATGCGCGTCCGTGCCTCTTCGGCATCAGCGGCCGTGGTGACGCGAAACCCGTTTTCGCCGAGATATTGACTAAGCAGCTCGCGGAGCCGGGTATCGTCGTCCACCACCAGAATATGCGGTTGATCGTCCATGTTTGTCAGTATACCAGCAATCCGCCGCCGGTCTCAGATGTCGTATCCGACGGCTTTCAGGGGCATGCCGTCGAACATATCGAACATCCGGTCGCGCCAGACATACACCGGATCATCGTTCTTCAGCAGCGGGTAATCGCTGATCGCCCGCGCCCAGGCGAAAGCACCGAAGACGATATAATCGCCATAGGCTGGAGCGTTTCCCGACAGAAAGTCCTGTCCCTCCATGGCCGCACGCAGGGTCGATATTGCTGAGCGGAATGCCTTGATATCTTCTGCCGAACGGTTTTGAACCTCGGCCGGTAGCTTGCCGAAGCGGGCGGAGCGGCTCTCGATGAAATACTGCCGATCTGCCGGGTCGAGATGGTCCTGAATGTCGGCGATCACCAGTTTTATCAGGGCCAGGTGCAGGGTGCGATCCGTCCAGACGTTCAGGAATTTCGCCAGCCCCTGTCCGGTTGCGCCGCCGAACAGCGACGGCGCGTTCGGGTATTCGGTCTCCAGGTATTCCGCGATTGCCCATGAATCCGATACCACGGTGTCGCCGTCCCGGATGACCGGGACCCGTTCCTGCTCGGAGAAAGAGATCAGGTCTTTATCCGTGAACCGGACCGGAACCGTTTCATAGGCGAGCTCCTTGTGCTCAAGCGCCATGCGTGTCCGCCAGCAATAGGGGCTGAACCGGCGATCATCCTGTCCGACGAGTTCGAATAATTGAATAGCCATATTGAAGCTTCCTGTTCTCGGTCCCTGATTGAGCTATAGCAGTTGGCAGATCTAACAGGGGGGGAAATCGCCGCCGCCCTGATTCCAGCGGTCTTGGGAATGATGCGCAATGACGATGGACAATAGTGTGTCAGACGCTCTCGCTACTGAATCCAGACAATCCGAATGTCGTTTCGTCCTCACAGGGATTAGACTGCCCGATGATCATGGAACAACGCAAGCGGGGGGAAGAATGCTGAATGAAGATATGAAGAGGGTCGTTGCCGAGACAATGCTGTGTTTTGCAGCGACGACGAACGAGGATGGTAGTCCGAACCTGTCGCCCAAGAGCTCGCTCCGGTTTTATGACGACACCCATCTGATGTTTGCCAATATGGCCTCACCCGGGACGGTGCGGAATCTAAAACGCGATTCCCGGATCGAGCTCAACTGCGTCGATATCTTCGGCCGCCGCGGCTATCGGTTCGTCGGGCGTGCGACGGTTCATTCAGGTGACGATCCGCTTTATCTCGATTTGAAGAAAGATGTCGCAGCAGAACACGGTGACGCGATCCCTGTTTTCGATGCGGTTCTTGTCGAGGTCCTGGAGGTGAAGCCGGTCATCTCACCTGCCTATACATTCATCGACGGTGTGACGGAGGAAGCGCTGCGAACGGCCTATCTTGGAAAGTACGGGGTTAAGCCTGCCGGTTGATGCCATGCTCTGCTCATATTCAGGGGGCCCAGAACAGAACGAGCAGAGGCGCTGCAACTGCGAACGTAATGGCGGTCAAGGGCAGGCCCATCCGCCAGTAGTCGCCGAACCGGTATCCGCCCGGTCCCATAACCAGCAGGTTTGACTGATGGCCGATCGGCGTCAGGAAGGCGCTGGACGACCCGATGGCGACGGCCATCAGGAAGGGATCGAAGTTTACGCCGGCGATGTTCGCGACGCTGACGGCAATGGGCGCCATCAGCACTGCGGTTGCGGCATTGTTGATCACCGCGCTCAGGACCGCTGAAATCGTCATTATCGTCACGAGCATTACCCAAAGCGGCATGCCGCCTGCGATAGCTATGATGCCGTCGGCGATCAGGTCTGTGGCGCCGGTGGAGTTCAGCGCCGCACCGACCGGCAGGAATGCGCCGAGCAACACGATTACTGGCCATTCAACGCTGTCATACATTTCCCGCAGCGGGAACAGGCGGGTTGCGACCAGAACCACGACGGCGGCGATGAAGGCGACGTCGATACGGACTAGGCCGAAAACGGCGGCAGCGATTGCGGCCGTGAAAATTACCAGCGGCAAATAGCTGCTCTGTCCGGGAACCGATATTTCCCGTGATGCGAGCGGCAGGCACCCGAGTGAATTAAGGGATTCATAGAGTAGCTGCTCGGCACCCTGAATCAGGACGACATCGCCGACCTGAAACCGGATATGGCCGATCCGGTCGCGAATCGGTTTGCCCTGCCGGGCGACCGCGAGAATATTGACGCCGTAGCGCGAATTTATCCGCAACCCGCCGGCGGTACGTCCTTCGAGGCGCGACCCGGGGTTAACCACCGCTTCGACGACAATAACTTCGTCCGATGTCAGGCTTTCTTTCGAGATGTTGCGGTCTGTCGCCAGGTCGAACCCGGATTTTTCGACAGCCATCGCGATTGCTTCCGTCCCGCCTTCGATCATCAGGTGGTCGCCTGATTGTATCCGGGTATACCAGGGGGGGGCCAGTTCCTTCTCGCCCCGGCGGATCAGCGCGACGACCGAAATGTCTCCGTCTGCAAGGACCACAAGTTCGCGGATCGGTTTGCCGATGAGATCTGAATCTTCCGGCACGGCAAGCTCGGTGACGTATTCGTCAATCTGCATCAGATCTTCGAGGGCAGTATCGCCACCCTCCCGATGGGGGATCAGCCGGTAGCCGATCGTGACGATGAAGATAATGCCGATCAGGGCGGCAAGTGCACCGACAGGAGCAAAATCGAACATCCCGAATCCGCCGCCTTCGCCGAAGGACTTGCCCATGACCTCTGCACGGTAGCTCGAAATGATGATGTTCGGCGGTGTCCCGATCAGTGTCGCAAGGCCGCCCAGAAGCGACCCGAAAGCGATCGGCATCAATACCCGCGATGTGGGTATATTGGACGCCTGCGCCGCCCGGATTGCCACGGGGAGCATCAGGGCGAGCGCGCCGACATTATTCATGAATGCGGAAAGAACCGCGACCGTCAGGGTCAGCGCGCCGATCTGGATCATCGGGTTGTTGGGAAGCTTGCCGATTGACCCGGCCAGTACGTTGATCGCGCCCGACCGTTGCAGCGACTGACTGAGAATCAAGACGGCGGCGACGGTTATGACTGCCGGATCGCTGAAGCCGGAAAACGCGGTCTCCGACGGCACGATCCCGCAGATGACCGCCACAACGAGCGCCCCCATGGCGACGATGTCGTAGCGCCAGCGACCCCATACGAAGAGAATAAGGGACGCAAGAATAATGCCAAAGGCGATCAATTGCGGGGTCGTCATGGGGTTCTTTCAGAGCGACTTGAGATATTCGCCGAGCATATACGCATATAATCGCCGAGGTGCGACAAAAGGGACATTGCAATTTTTGTGCACTGCACCTAACTTCGAAAGTGGGCCACAACTCCCCAACGGGTTGCAGCTCTTCTGTGAGGGAGAGACTTAAATGTCTGATACTATTTTGAAGCCGGGCACCCGTCCGGATAATCCTTGTTTTTCGTCCGGCCCCTGCGCCAAAAGACCCGGCTGGTCACCAGCCGCTCTTGAAGATGCGCTAACGGGCAGATCCCATAGATCCGCACCAGGCAAAGCAAAGCTCAAAGCCGTCATTGAACGGTCGAAGGCGTTGCTCGGTATTCCCGACGATTATCGTCTCGGAATTGTACCCGCGTCCGACACCGGCGCGGTCGAGATGGCCTTGTGGTCGTTGCTCGGAGCGCGCGGGGTCGATCTCTTTACCTGGGAAAGCTTCGGTGCCGGCTGGGTCAGCGATACGCTGAAGCAGCTGAAACTGGAGGACGCGCGTGTCTTCGATGCGCCTTATGGTGAGCTTCCCGATTTCGCGCAGTGGGACACCAAACGGGACACTGTTTTCACCTGGAACGGCACAACGTCGGGCGTTCGGGTCACCGACGGTAGCTGGATCCCCGATGACCGGGAAGGTCTGACGATTTGTGACGCAACATCGGCGGTCTTTGCGATGGACCTGCCGTGGCAGAAACTCGATGTCGTCACATGGTCCTGGCAAAAGGTGATGGGTGGCGAAGCCGCGCATGGCATGATTGCCTTGTCACCACGTGCCGTAGAACGACTTCAGACCTATTCGCCGCCCTGGCCGATGCCGAAGATTTTCCGGCTTACTAAGGGCAGCGATCTGATCGAGGGTATATTCCGCGGCGAGACCATTAACACCCCGTCGATGATTGCCGTTGAAGATGCGCTCGACGGGTTGACCTGGGCCGAAGGTCTCGGTGGCCTGAAGGCGCTTATGGGGCGTAGCGAGGACAACCTTGCAGCCATTGCCGGGTGGGTCGATCAATCCGACTGGGCCGGATTTCTGGCCGAAAACCCGGCACAGAGATCCTCGACCTCTGTGTGCCTGAAGATCACCGATCCGTGGTTCGTGTCGTTGGATGCCTCTGTGCAATCCACCGTGCCTAAAAAGATCGATGCGCTGCTCGATTCCGAGGGTGCATCCTTTGACATCAACGGCTATCGCGATGCACCTCCCGGTCTTCGTATCTGGGCCGGGGCGACGGTGGAAACATCCGATCTCGAAGCACTCTTTCCCTGGCTCGACTGGGCCTACGCAACCGTTAAGGCAGAGCTGGCAAACGCCGCCTGATCAGGATTTATCATGTCAAAAGTACTTATCTCGGACAGCCTCAGCGCTGCCGCCGTCGAAATCTTCAATGCTAACGGCATCGAAACTGATGTCATTACAGGGATGAAGCCCGAAGAACTAATTGCCTGTATCGGTGAATATGACGGTCTGGCGATCCGGTCCGCCACCAAGGTGACTCCCGCGGTTCTTGAAGCTGCAAAAAACCTCAAAGTCATTGGGCGTGCCGGGATCGGCGTGGACAATATCGACATCGATGCGGCATCCGGCCGTGGGATTGTCGTAATGAATGCGCCTTTCGGCAACTCGATTACGACTGCGGAACACGCGATCGCCATGATGTTCTCGCTGGCCCGCCAGATTCCCCTGGCCAACCAGTCGACCCAATCGGGCAAGTGGGAAAAATCGAAATTCATGGGTGTGGAGCTGACCGGCAAGGTTCTCGGTATTATCGGTTGCGGCAATATCGGCTCGATCGTCGCCGACCGGGCGATGGGGCTTCGGATGAAGGTGATTGCCTCTGATCCGTTCCTCACGCCCGAGCGTGCGGAATCCCTCGGTGTTGAAAAAGTCGAACTGGATGAGCTTTTCGCCCGCGCCGAGGTCATCACGATGCATACACCCCTGACCGACAGCACAACCGGGCTGCTGAATGCGGCGAATTTCGCAAAGATGCAGGACGGCGTGCTTGTCGTTAACTGCGCCCGTGGTGAACTGGTTGTCGAGGCCGATATGAAGGCCGCAATCGAGGCCGGAAAGGTCGCCGGGTTTGCTGTCGACGTGTTTCCGCAGGAGCCGCCTGAAGGTTACAGCATGTTCGGTATGGCTCAGGTCATTGCCACGCCGCATCTTGGTGCGGCGACCACGGAGGCGCAGGAAAAGGTGGCCCTGCAGATTGCTGAACAGATGTCCGACTATCTGAACACGGGTGCGGTTACCAACGCGATCAACACGCCTTCCGTTTCTGCCGAGGATGCGCCGCGTCTGAAACCCTATATGACGCTTGGCGGCCAGCTCGGCAGTCTCGTCGGGCAAGTGGCCGAAAGCGGATTGTCTTCGGTGACCATCGAATACGAAGGGTCTGCCGCCGAAATCAATACGCGGCCGGTTACGTCGGGCCTGCTCGAAGGGTTGTTGTCCCCCCTGATGAGCGGAGTGAACATGATCAACGCGCCCATTCTTGCGCGTGACCGCGATATCGACGTATCCGAGGTCCGGCATGAACGCGACGGCGAATACCAGACCCTGATCCGTTTGACGGTCGAGACAGAGTCCGGTCCGATCACTGCTGCAGGTACTTTGTTCGGCGGTGACAAGCCCCGGATTATCGAGATAAATGGTATCAAGCTTGAGGCAGAGCTGAGCGAAAACATGCTCTACATCATCAATAAGGACCGCCCCGGTTTCATTGGGCGATTCGGAACCACGCTCGGGGATGCAGGTGTGAATATTGCCACGTTCCAGCTCGGGCGGGTCAAGCAGGGCAGCGATGCACTGGCGCTGATTCAGGTCGACGGCAATCTGTCGGATGACGTCCTTGCCACGCTTCGGGAACTGCCGGATGTGGTACAGGCGAAAGCGCTTTCTTTCTGATCGCTGCTTAAACCGGCGGTGAAGGCCGTTTTCCGTTTGCCGAACGCGTCTAAAGCCGCTACCAAAGCCGCGCTCAGGAAGACTGGATTATGACCGACCTAGAACGAAAAGCGCTGCTCCCCGCCGGGCTCAGAGATATTCTGCCGCCCGAAGCTGCCTTTGAGGCCGAAATCTGCGAGACCCTTGCCGCCGGTTTCGGCAGTCATGGCTATGATCGCGTAAAACCGCCGCTCGTTGAATTCGAAGACAGCCTGATGAGTGGCGCCGGAGCTGCCGTCTCAGCCGCTACCTTCCGCCTGATGGACCCGGTATCGCAGCGGATGATGGGGGTGCGGGCGGATATGACCACCCAGGTGGCCCGGATCGCGCTGACCCGGCTCACGGACATGCCGCGGCCGCTGCGCCTGAGCTATACCGGCGAAGTTTTACGGATTCGCGGGACGCAATTACGCCCGGAACGGCAGTTTGCTCAGGTTGGCGCAGAGTTGATCGGCGCCGAGAGCGCGGAAGCGGATATTGAGATTATCGCCATCGCTGTTGCGTCTCTGCACGACATTGGGGTGCCGCATCTGTCTGTCGATTTGACGATTCCGCCGCTTGTGCCGGCGTTGATGGAAGCGATGTCGCTCGGCGATGATGAATATCGTGCATTGCGGGACGCACTCGATCGCAAGGATGTAGGGGCCGTCCGCAAACATGGTGATGCGCAGGTCGAGGCACTCTGTAGTCTGATGGATGGAACGGGGCCCGCGAATGCGGCCCTTGAGGTCTTGTCAGGGCTGTCCTTGCCCGACGCTGCTGCCAAAGAACTCGACCGGCTTCGGGTCGTTGTTGAAGGTCTCGGTCGCCGTATGCCCGATTTGGATATTACGGTGGACCCCGTCGAAAATCGCGGATTTGAATATCATACCGGCGTCGGATTCACGTTTTTTTCGCGGGGTGAGCGCGGCGAGATAGGAGGTGGCGGGAGATATATTGCCACGCTCAACGGGGCCGATGTGGGCAATGATAACGGCGAGGCTGCCACAGGTTTCACACTTTATGTCGATAATATCATGAGAGTGTTGCCGTCGCCGCCGGCGCGCTTGCGTCTGTACGTTCCGCCGGGTGAACCGTTGGGCAATATTGATGAATTGCGCAAAGACGGCTGGGTAACGGTTGCTGGTCTTGATGCCGCTGTGGATGCCTCGGTCGAGGCGCGTAGAATGAAATGTTCGCATGTCTGGTTATCCGGCTGTGCCGAACCGCTGGAACAGGGATAAATAATATGACCAATGTCGCAGTCGTCGGGTCCCAATGGGGCGACGAGGGCAAAGGAAAGATTGTCGATTGGCTTTCCGAACGTGCCGATGTGGTAGTGAGATTCCAGGGCGGGCACAATGCCGGTCATACGCTGGTCATCGACGGCAAGGTTTACAAGCTCAGCCTGCTACCCTCCGGGGTCGTGCGTGGCAAGTTGTCGATAATTGGCAACGGGGTGGTAATCGATCCCTGGGCGCTGATGTCCGAAATAGAAACAGTGCGCAAACAGGGCGTCGAGATCACGCCCGATACGCTTCGGATAGCGGAAAATGCAACGTTGATTTTACCGCTGCATGGTGCGCTGGATCGTGCGCGCGAGGTAGCGCAGGGTGCCGGTAAGATCGGTACGACGGGCCGGGGAATTGGTCCTGCATACGAAGACAAGGTAGCGCGACGTGCCATCCGGATATGTGATCTCGCCGACCCGGATACGCTGCCGGAACGGATTGAAAACCTCCTGACCCATCACAACGCGCTGTTACGGGGGCTGGGTGCTGAGGAAATCGACGGGGCAGAAACCCTTGAGGCATTGAAAGGGATTTCTACCGAGCTGTTGTCCTATGCGGCGCCTGTCTGGCGGTCCCTGGACGAGGCCTATCGCAGCAGCAAGCGTATCCTGTTTGAAGGTGCGCAGGGTTTCATGCTCGATGTCGATCACGGCACGTATCCCTTCGTAACATCTTCCAATACGCTTGCCGGCCAGGCGGCTGCCGGCAGTGGAATCGCCGTCGGTGGTATTGGCTACGTTCTCGGTATTACCAAGGCCTATACGACCCGTGTGGGATCGGGGCCGTTTCCATCCGAACAGGATAACGATATTGGCAACCTGCTCGGTGAGCGGGGACATGAATTCGGTACCGTGACCGGCCGTAAGCGGCGGTGTGGATGGTTCGATGCTGTGCTTGTTCGCCAATCGGCGAAAATCGGCGGCATCAATGGTATTGCGCTGACCAAGCTCGACGTGCTCGACGGTATAGGAGATCTGAGCGTATGTGTCGGATATCGCTACGATGGTGTCGAATATGACTACCTTCCCGCCGGCCGGAATATCCAGGCCGGAATAGAGCCGATATACGAAGTGCTGGAAGGCTGGGACGAAAGCACACAGGGTGCACGGACATGGGCGGATCTGCCGGCCGCGGCGGTGAAGTATGTTCGCCGGATTGAGGAATTGATCGGAGTCCCTGTGGCCTTGTTGTCGACGAGCCCGGAGCGCGACGATACCATCCTGGTTCGGGATCCGTTTGCCACCTGATCGGAGGGCCGGGTTTTTGTCCGTACTCGGCCGTCAAAGTGTTTGAATTCAATGGGTTGAAATCGATCCAGCGTTAACGAAGCTTTCGTTGATGACCCGCTAAAATACACCGTTAATCGTCTTCTAACGATGACGGAGTATTGGAGTTGACCGACCAGTTGGCCGAAGCGGCGGCAGACAGCGAAGATCGCGAGGATGCCAGCGAAGTAATCCTCGACGAAAAATATCGCATTCTTCCCTCGTCGCCCCTCGTTGAACTGGGGACGCCCGGCGCCAAGGCGTATGTTGCCCGAAACCTGAAGAACCCCGGAGAACTCCTGTTCGCGCGTATCTGTGAACCGGGCGTCTTTCCGCGCGTAGAGGTTATGGTGCAGCTGAAGAACATGCATGAAGCAGCTGCTATTATTCCGGAGGACTGGGGCCCGGTTTTCTGGCCGGTGACCGGACAGCGTTGTTTCGCGATTGTTTTCCGGCGACCGGAAGGCGGGCCTGTAATGCCGTCGCTCAGGGCTAAAAGTGCCAAAATAGATTCAGAGCGGATACTGCGATCTCTCCTGACCCCAGCATTGACGACCCTGATGCTTTTTGAACGCCGCAAGATTACCCATCGAACCATCCGACCTGATAACGTTTTTTCCACTGGAACTGACGGCGGTAACTTTATCTTTGGCGACTGCGTTTCGGTCCCGCCTTCCTGGGGGCAATCGACAATCTTCGAGACCATCGAATCCTCGATGACCCCAGCAGTTGGGCGCGGGAAGGGCACGATTGCTGACGATATCTATGCTCTTGGCGCCACGATGCTTTTCATGGGGCTTGGGCAATGCCCGGTCGCTGAGATGAGCGACAAGGAGGTACTCGCAGGGAAGGTCGAAAACGGATCTTTCGTGACGCTGTTAGGTGGCGAAGTGATACCCGGTGGCCTGCGTGAGCCGATCCGCGGCATGCTCAGCGACGACCCGTTGGATCGATGGTCACTGGACGATTTATTCCACTGGTCGGCCGGCACTTTGCGTCGGTCCGCGCGGCCGATCCGGGATTACAGGACTGATCGGCCGGTTAAGTTCCGGGAGCGAGAATATCGAAATACCCGCATGCTTGCGCATGCATACGGAATTCATTGGAAAGAAGCGGCCAAACAATTGCGGTCCAAGGAGTTCGATACCTGGCTGCATCGTGGTCTTTCGGACTCTGACCTTGTCGAAGTGCTTGAGGACATCATCACCTCGAGTGCGGGCAGCGAGGGCGACGTTGGGGATGCCAAACTGACGACGCGGGTCTGTTCCGCTATGGACCCCGAAGGTCCGCTTAAATACAAGGGGCTGACGGTCATGCCGGATGGCATGGGGTATGCGCTTTCGGCCGCCGTCGAAGCCGGAGACAAGGATACGATCAACCTCGTCACCGAACTTATACAAAAAGGTATTGCGAGCGACTGGTTCGAGCAGAAGATCGTTTTGGGTCGCTCAGACCTGACGCTGGAATCGAAGGCCTTCAAGACCTTGCAGCAATTCGTGCGTCATTCCGGTCCGGGTTACGGTGTCGAGCGGGTTCTGTATGAACTGAACCCCTTCCTTCCCTGCCGGAGCAAGCCGGTGTCAACGGCATATGTCTATTCCCTGCGCGACCTTCTGCCGGCGCTGGACAAGTTCGTTGAGGAAAAGGGCTCGCTCGGAAAACTGGTCGATCGCCATATCGCTGCGTTCATCGCAAGCCGGATCAAGGGGTCGGTCGATAATCAGCTTGCCGCGCTTGAGCACAGTACCGGCGTATCCGTTGGTGCGAAAATCGCCATGACCGGTCTGCTGGCGAAGGTGCAAAACGAATACCAGCATCAGATGACGCCCAACCTGACCGCTTGGCTTGTCGATGAGCTGCAGCCCGCTATTGCCAAGTATCACAGCAAATCGCTCAGAAAACGGATCGCCGAAAAAATGGAGGAAGTAGCGATCAGTGGGGACCTGATCGGCCTTTACCAGACGTTGTCGAACAAGAATATCGTGGCAAAAGACGACAAGGGGCAGAGCAGGGCAAAACGTGAATACACGGACTCGATGCGCGAGATAAAACGCCTGGAGTCCGAGGAGTATCAGTTCGAGGCCAAACGGACCGGTTGGCGGATCGCCGCCGGAATCAGTCTGGTAATCGGCACCGTCACCACAATCGGAGTCTTTAGCTGGTAGCTTCTGGCTGCCGGTAAGAAAAACAGGTCCCTATGGCAAAGAAAAACAAGGCCCCTAAACGCAGCGGCAAGCCGATGAGCAGATCGATGGCCCTGATGATCGTTTGTGGGTTCCTCGCATTTATTGTTGCTGCCCTGCCGAGTGTAACCATTTTGGTGATCGGCATGATCCCTACCTTGGTTGCCTATATTATTGACCTGACACCCGGTCGGTACGCCGCCCGGTGCGTCGCCGGGTTGAATATTGCGGGGGTCGTGCCGTTTCTCAATCGTCTCTGGGAATCGACCAATGACATGGCCTCGGCAATTAATATTATTACCGACGTATATGCTTGGCTGGCGTTCTATGCGGCGTCAGGGATCGGCTGGCTTCTGTTCGCAAGTCTCCCCGGCATCGTTGCTTCTTTCAAGACCTACAGTGCCAAACGACATGCGAATGCTTTGCGCAGTCGGTTGGAAGAACTGAAGGAAGAATGGGGAGAAGAGATTTCCGGTAATGTGCCGGAAAGCCAGCAGGAGGGGGAGGAGGCGTCTGAAGTTTCCGAGACGGAGGCTGCACCCGCCTGAATTTTGTTTTGCCGCGGGTGATCAACAGTGTTGAACATTGCGCAGCGCCTATCTGAATAGCTTGCGCTATGCCGGCTATGCGTCGGAGAGCAACCCGTCACGCTGAATGCGGTCGCCGACTGCAGCAGATTTCATCGCTTTTTGCAGTTTTTCAAACGCCCGGACCTCAATCTGGCGGACCCGCTCGCGCGAAATCCCGTATTCCTGGCTGAGATCCTCGAGCGTCTTGGGGTTTTCTTCAAGACGCCGCGCGGCAAGAATTTTCCGTTCGCGTTCGTTGAGAACTTTCATTGCGTCGACCAGCATCTTGCGGCGTTCCGCCATTTCCTCCTGGTCGGCAAGGACGGTTTCCTGGTTGTCTGAATCGTCGACCAGCCAGTCCTGCCACTCGCCCTCGGAATCCGCACGCACCGGAGCGTTGAGCGAGGAGTCCGGACCCGACATCCGCCGGTTCATGTTGATCACTTCCTGCTCGCTGACTTTGAGCTTGGTCGCGATCGTTTCCAGGTTTTCCTGTTTCAGGTCGCCTTCTTCCAGCGCCTTGATCTCGCCCTTCATGCGCCGAAGGTTAAAGAACAGTTTTTTCTGTGCGGCGGTGGTGCCGATCTTCACAAGCGACCAGGACCGCAGGATGTATTCCTGAATCGATGCCTTGATCCACCACATTGCATAAGTTGCCAGCCGGAAACCTTTTTCAGGCTCAAAGCGTTTGATCGCCTGCATCAGGCCGACATTGCCTTCTGAGATTACCTCGCCCAGCGGCAGGCCATAGCCCCGGTATCCCATCGCGATTTTGGCGACCAGACGCAAGTGGCTGTTCACCATGCGGGCGGCAGCCTCGGGGTCTTCATGCTCTTTCCAGCGCTTGGCGAGCATGTATTCCTCTTCCGGCTCCAGCAGGGGGAATTTACGGATATCCTGCAGGTACCGGGACAGGTTACCATCCGGATTGAGATTGGGGGCCGAAGGTAGGTTTCCATTCATCCGCGAAGCGTCCGTTGTCTGATCGTTTGTTTTAAACATAATCCAGCGTCTAGCCGTCGCGCAGTGACCGCCAGCTATTCAGTATGTTCCTCTATGACCTATTAGATAGTCATCTATGCGTTAAACTTCCAGATTTCCGTAAAATTTGCTCTAACGCGGCGAGATCATCGGGAAGGGCGGCCTCGAATTGCTGAAATTCACCCGAAATCGGGTGTTCAAACCCCAGAAGCCGGGCATGGAGCGCCTGCCGGCTCAATCCGTTGATCATTTTCGATGCCTCTGGCGAGAGCTGTGACATGCGGGCGCGGGTCGATCCACCGCCATAGACGGGGTCTCCGATCACCGAGTGGCCTATATGCGCCATATGTACCCGAATTTGATGGGTTCGGCCTGTTTCGAGGCGGCATTCTACCAGGGAGGCGGCGCCGGCGGCATAGGCAGCTTCCGTCTGGTAATTTGTCACCGCTGTTTTTCCACCCTCTGCGTGGACGGCCATTTTCTTCCGATTACGCGGACTTCGGCCAATATTGCCCTCGATCGTGCCGCCGCTCGGGCTTGGCATTCCCCAGACAAACGCGGCATAGGCGCGCTCGATGGTATGGTCGGCGAACTGACGGGTCAGGCCCTCATGCGCGGGGCCGGTCTTGGCGGATACCATGATGCCGCTGGTGTCTTTATCCAGGCGATGCACAATGCCCGGTCGGCGGACGCCACCGATCCCTTTCAGGCTATCCCCGCAATGGGCGATCAGCGCGTTTACTAGGGTTCCGGTCAGATTGCCCGGTGCGGGATGAACGACAAACCCGGGGGGCTTGTTGATGACAATCAGGTCGTCGTCTTCGAAAACAACATTCAGCGGAATATCTTCGCCCTGCGGCACGGCATCCACGGATTCCGGAATGCGGAGCAAAAACCGCTCTCCCGGTTTGACCCTGTAGGATGGCTCAATTATCGTCGCGCCGGACTCACCCGCCGCATTCAGGCATCCGTCCTCGATGAGGCGTTTGAGGAAGGACCGGGACCGGTCGGGCAGGGTGTTCGCCAGTAGCCGGTCCACGCGTTCGCCTTCGGCACCGGGAGGCACAGAGATATCAAGCGGTTCGGTTGTTGGGCTATCTTCGGTCATTTCAGAATAAGGACATATTCGATGCGCGCTCTCAAGGCTATGGTAATCGGAATGGGCGTCCTGATTATTGTCGGCGTTATCGTCCTGATATACGCAATTGTTCAGAAGTCCGGCGACGAGCTTGCGGGCGGGTTTGTCCCCGGTAAGCCAACCATGACGTCATCGATTGATTTACCGGCCGGTGCTGAAGTGGTTGAAACCCGGGTCGGAGACCAGCGGATTGTGCTTCGGTTGCGTCTGGCGAACGGCTCAGGTCGGCTGCTGATCCTGGATGCGGGCACCGGCGGGCTGATCGGCCAGACCGACCTGATCAGCAAGTGAAGACAGGGTCACTGCGCCCGACATGCTTGCAAGAAACCGTGCAATGACCTAGAACAGCCGTCCTTCGACAGTCTAAGCCATGTCCCCTTCGTCTAGTGGCCTAGGACGCTGGCCTCTCACGCCGGAAACAGGGGTTCGAGTCCCCTAGGGGACGCCACCTAT
>CAJQLI010000108.1 GCA_905479125.1 uncultured Alphaproteobacteria bacterium
GGAAAATCCAGCCTGGCCGCACTGGCCAATCAGGGGCTGTGGTTTCGTCAGTCGACCGGTAACGGACATTACATTCTTCATGCGCGCAGCATTTCAACGAGCGATGTTCGACTGAATAACGTGATCGTCTTTCTGATGCAGGACGGCGACCGTTTTATCGGACGGATCGACGCCAAATCCGCCACGCTGGAATCCGGTTTCTGGCGGCTGGACAATGCCGTGCTCACAGAGCCGAACAAAGCGCCGGTTCGTTTCGATCTCCGAAGGCTGCCGACCGACCTGACCAGCGGAAACATCAATGACAGTTTCGCTCCGCCCGAAACGATATCGTTCTGGGCGCTTCCGGGCTTCATCAAAGTACTCGAAAACGCTGGTTTTTCAGGTGTCCGACACATGCTGCACTGGCATACACACCTCGCATTGCCATTGATGCTTGCTGCAGTGGTGATCCTGGCAGCAACATTCTCTCTCAGACCTATCCGCCGTGGAGGAGCGGCGGTTCTGCTTGTCTCGGGCGTAGGGACCGGATTCCTGCTCTATTTCCTGTCAGATGTTGTTTACGCGCTGGGGGTATCATCCAAGCTACCCGTTGCTTTGGCCGCGTGGAGCCCTGCGCTCATTACATCATTCCTGGCCGTTGCCGTGTTGCTTCATCTTGAGGACGGCTAGTAGCATGCACCAAAGCCTATTCGTAATCGCGGTAATCGCCGGAATATCGACCGTCACAGGCATGTCTGCCGTTGCCCAGACGCGCTCAACAGTCCAGACCGATGCGCCGGTTCTCTTCAAGGCAGACCAGCTTCGCAATGAGCAAAAGATCGGTGTCGTCGTCGCGACAGGCAATGTCGAGTTTAGCCAGAACGGCCGGACACTGCTGGCCGACAGCGTAAACTACAACCGGCGAACTGACACCGTAACGGCAAATGGCAATATCAGCCTGCTTGAACCCACCGGCGAAGTCTTGTTCGCAGATCATATCGAACTTACAGGAAATATGCGCGACGGGGTCATCGAGAATATGCGCGTCAGGATGACGGATAATTCGCGTATTGCTGCTGCCGGCGGACGGCGTATCGGCGGCACGCGGACCGAGTTCCGCAAAGCGGTTTATTCACCATGCAATCTCTGTGAAAAAGACCCGACCCGGGCGCCGATATGGCAAGTCAAAGCGTCGGAGGTGACGCATGATCAGGAATCAATGGATGTTATCTACCGGGATGCTTTTCTCGAATTTTACGGTATTCCGGTTGCGTATACACCGTACCTTTCTCATCCTGACCCGACGGTCGAGCGCCGCTCCGGCTTTCTGGTCCCCAGTTACGGAAGCGACAGCGAACTCGGTACATTCGTCAGCATGCCCTATTACTTCGATATTGCGCCGAATATGGATGCTACGTTCACACCGATTGTGACGACAAACGAGGGCGTCGTCGGATCCGGCGAATTTCGCCACCGTCTGACCAACACCGGCTATAGCGCGCAGACCAGTCTGACCTATGCAAGTCGCGACGGCGGCAGCAGCGAGGGCCTGCGCGGACACCTGCGGGGAAATCTCCGTCATGAATTCGATCCGACATGGCGCGGCGGGATAGATGTGCACCTTGCCAGCGACGACACTTACCTAAGGAGGTACGATTTCGAGTCTCCGGACACCCTAGAGAACCGCATATTCGCCGAGGGTTTTCGTGGACGGAACTATGCAGCGGCCAACGCATACTACTTCCAAGGACAGCGTTCTACCGATGACAAAGACCAAACGCCAATCATCTTTCCCAAGCTCGATTACAACTATGTCGGCACCCCGGCGGCCTTTGGCGGTCTTTGGAAAATAGATTCAAACGCCCTGATACTAACACGCACCGGCGGTACAGACAGTCGACGCCTCTCGGCCAAGACCAAATGGGAGCTCCCCTATATCAGCCGACTCGGCGAGGTCTATCGGCTATTCGCATCGCTACAGACGGACGCCTACTGGGTAAACGACGTTGTTGAAAGTGACGCCCCTGACAACAGAATTTCTGGCTTTTCCGGACGGGCTTTTCCTCAAGCGGGCCTGGAATGGAAATTGCCTTTGGCCCGAAGAGACGGACGCTTCACACAAACCGTCGAACCCATCGTAAGCTTCATCGCGGCCCCCAGCAGCCAGAACTCGGGCCGGATTCCCAACGAAGACAGTCTTAGTTTTGAATTTGACGATACCAACCTGTTCTCCGAAAATCGGTTCGCTGGTATTGACCGTGTTGAGGGCGGATCACGGGTAACCTACGGCTTGAATAGTGGCATATTCGGAATCGACAGCGGATTCAGTTCCTTCTTCATCGGACAAAGTTACCGTGTAAGCCAAGACAACGATTTCGGTGCAGACACGGGGCTTGATGATCATTTTTCGGATGTCGTCGGCCGGGTTGAAATCTCTCCAACGCGATACATAAATGCGCTCTACCGATTCCGCCTCGACAAAGACGACTTTGCCCCGAGGCGTAACGAAGTACAGACAACAATCGGCGTTCCGAAATTCCGGCTCAGAGTGAACTATCTATCAATCGATCAGCAAAACCTGAACGATATCCTCGATCCGGAAGACGAATTCCGTGACCGCGAAGAGATCAGCCTCGGGTTTTCATCGCAAGCGACCAAACGCTGGCGGTTCGGCGCAAGTACGCGCCGTGATCTGACGTCCGGTGGCGGCTCTCTCCGGCATGGCGCGTTTCTGAATTACGAAGACGAATGCTTCGAGTTTCAGCTTGATTATAGCCGGACCTTTACCCGCGATCGAGATGTTAAACCCTCTGATACAATCCTGTTCCGGGTCGTTTTCAAGACCCTTGGCGAAGTGGGAACCTCAACAGGTATCAATTGAGTGCAGGGAACGCATTGAATCCACCCCCGAACAAGCGATATACAGTCGGTACAAAGACAAACGGATTTGGGATGACGATGGCAAAGACACTCCGCGTTCTGGCGGCAGCCCTATTGTTTTCGGCTGCGATGACGGTCGCGACCACTGCCAAATCGCAGTCGGTACAGCGTATTGCCGCGATCGTGAACGATGAACTGATTACCGCCTACGACCTGGAATCGCGTATCCGACTGGTGATTTTTTCCACACGCCTCCCGAACACCGTCGATACACGGCGGCGGATCAGCAGTCAGGTGCTGCGGACCCTTATCGACGAACGCCTCCAGATGCAGGAAGCAAAGCGCCGCAATATTTCTGTGAGCCGGCGGGATCTCCAGCGCGCCAAGGAAACGATCGAGAAGCAGAACAGGCTTCCGAAAGGCGGTCTCGAACAGGTTATGAAACAGAACGGCATTCCACTCGAATCGATCAACGAGCAACTGAGGACCGGCATCGCCTGGTCGAAACTGATTGGTCGGCGCCTGCGGCCACGGATCACAATCGGTGAAGACGAAATCGATGAATCACTTGAACGGATACGGTCCCGCCAGGGTCAGGCGGAGTACAGGCTGAGCGAGATATTGCTGACCGTCGACAGCCCGGACCAGGAAGCCAACATCAGGCGAACGGCGGAACGTATTACGGATCAGGTAAAAAAGGGTGCGCGCTTTAACGCCATTGCCCGCCAGTTTTCGCAAAGCGCGACAGCCGCAGTGGGCGGAGACCTCGGCTGGCAGCATGAATCGGAACTCGACGACACTTTGCGTCAAGTCATTGGGAGAATGGGCAAAGGGTCCATGACCAGCCCTATCAAGACCGTTGCCGGGTATCGGATCTTATTGCTTCGCGACGTCCGGAAGATAGCGCAAAGCGAAGCGAAACCAATCACGCTGGACCTGAGGCAGATATTTTTGCCGCTTCCCAGACAATCTGCGCCGAGCGACATAGAAGCTCAGATCGACCTGGCCAAGACCGTCCGTGACACCGCAAGCAGCTGCAGCGATTTCAGTACTTTGGCAAAAGAAGTCGGATCGCCGCGCCCGCCAAGCCTCGGCAAATTTGCGCTTAAAGACCTGTCGCCGGCGATCCGTCAGGTCGTCAAAGATATCCCGGCAGGAAAGATCAGCGACCCGCTGAAGATGCCCGATGGGGTCATGGTACTCATGGTGTGCAACCGCGATGGCGGGACAAGCGTGATCAAGTTGCCGAAACGCGATGAAATCGCCGACCGTCTGATGAACGAGCGGATGTCCCTGGGCGCCCGCCGCTACATGCGCGACATACGGTTATCCGCCGTTATCGACGTTCGGGTCTGACCCTGTGGCGGGATCGTCTCCGGTCGCGGTAACCATGGGGGACCCGGCGGGGATTGGCGGCGAAATATCCATGATGACGTGGCGCGACCACCGTACGGCACTTCCGCCCTTCTACCTGCTCGACGACCCGGACCGTCTCGCCCGCCTTGCCGCCAAAACGGGTATCACCTGCCCGATTGTCGAAATAACGACACCCGACGAAGCACTTTCTGTTGCCCGGAACGCCCTGCCCGTCCTGCGCCTGAGCGCACCGGTACATGCTCTACCGGGCGACGACAGCACCGCAGACGGGCGAATGGTTATCGAAGCGATAGATCGCGCGATCGATGCCTCGATGGACGGATCGGCCGCCGGCATGGCGACCAATCCGATCCAGAAGAGCCGGCTTTACGAAGCCGGCTTCACAGCGCCGGGACACACCGAATATCTGGGCCAACGCGCCGGGCTTGAGCATCCCCCCATAATGCTTCTGGCAGGACCGAACCTTAAAGTCGTCCCCGTGACGATACATCTATCGCTGAAAGACGCTGTAATCGCCCTCACGCGGGATGAGATCGTGCGGACGTTGAAGACAACCATCGCCGCCCTGAAATCGGATTTCGGCATAGATACTCCACGCATCGCGGTATCCGGGCTCAATCCCCATGCCGGTGAATCCGGCCATATGGGTCGCGAGGAAATAGACATAATTGCGCCTGCCATCGCCGAAGTAGCTGATACCGGCGCGGATATCCGGGGCCCGCTTGCCGGTGACACGATGTTTCATCCCGCGGCACGCGCGACCTACGACGTCGCCGTGTGCATGTATCACGACCAGGCTTTGATCCCAATGAAAACGCTGGATTTCGACAACGGCGTTAACGTTTCGGTCGGGCTGCCCTTTGTCCGCACCTCGCCCGACCACGGCACGGCCTATAACATCGCTGGGACCGCTTCCGCTAATCCGACAAGTCTCGTCTCCGCAATCCGGATGGCGGGCGAAATTGCGAACTGCCGTGCGCAGACGCAGCCTGACGGTGCCCTTGGCTGACAAACAAACCGCAGCGAGTGGCGTTGATGCCCTGCCGCCGCTACGCGAGGTCATTGCCGCATATGGCCTCTCGGCCCGCCGTTCGCTTGGCCAGAACTTCCTGCTCGATCTCAATATCACCCGCCGGATCGCACGCGCCGCCGGACCGCTGGAGAACGCGACGGTGCTTGAGATCGGTCCGGGGCCCGGCGGACTGACACGCGCACTTCTCGAGGAAGGCGCCAATACAGTCATCGCTGTTGAACGCGACGACCGGTGTCTCGCCGCCCTCGAACAGGTAGCAGCGGTCGTCGACGGGAGACTGCACATCGTTGCTGGTGACGCCCTTTCCGTAGACGTCAACGCCCTGGCAGAACAATACGGAATGCTCCGTGTTGTCGCGAACCTGCCCTATAATATCTCGACGCCTCTCCTCATCGGCTGGCTGAAAAAACTGTCCCTGTTCGACAGGTTCGTGCTGATGTTTCAGAGCGAAGTCGCCGACCGGCTGACCTCACTGCCGGGACCAAAGACCTACGGTCGGCTATCCGTTGCCGCACAATGGCAGTGCGAGGTAAAGCCTCTGTTCACCCTGCCGCCCCGCGCATTCACACCCGCACCGAAAGTATCTTCAACCGTCGTAGAGCTGAAACCCCGCGCCCACCCTCTCGCTGAAGCGGAACCCGACCTGCTTGAAGAAGTGGTGGCGGCAGCGTTCGGTCAGCGCCGGAAAATGCTGCGGGCAGCCCTCAAAGGTACCTTTACCGATCCCCAGGCTGTGCTGACGGAATCAGGCATCGCGCCGGAAGCCCGCGCTGAAACGGTCAGCATCGAGGGTTTTTGCGCCCTCGCCCGTGAACTGGCCCGAGAACGGGCACGCATGCGCGGCTGACTGTCAGCGCCATTCCCTGAGACGCTTTACAAATGCCGTCAGGCCAACCTGGCGTTCGCGCCTCAAACGTTCAGCCGCCAGGATCGCCCTAACCTTGGCGACGCTGTCATCAATATCGTAATTCACGAGGATATAATCGTATTCGGGCCAGTGACTGATTTCATCGGGCGCTTTTGCCATGCGCGCGGCAACGACTTCAGGTGGATCCGACGCCCGGTTCTGTAACCGCCGCGCCAGTTC
>CAJQLI010000109.1 GCA_905479125.1 uncultured Alphaproteobacteria bacterium
AGCTCCAACACAAGTGCTCGAAGCAGTAGTCCACCGCCTAGAACAAGTAGCCGATCTTCAACTTCTAACAGAAAAAATTAATATATTAATTTACTCAAATTTACACCCATGAAACAAGTTTCAAAAGTAGTCAATTGCCCCGGGAGTTGCCAGCATCAACCCGCCGAAGATGAAGCTCGCAATCATTGCCGGGTTTGTAATTGCCCGCAGCAGGCGCCGTTCCATTATTTTGAAAGTCTCGGACTTGTCCGATCCGACCTCTGCATCCGCGTGATAAACATAAAGCCGGGGCAGATAAAGCATTCCCGCCATCCACGCTATCACGCTGATCACATGCAGCGCTTTGAACCATTCGTAATAATCACCCAAGGTCAGACGGCCCTTTCAAGGCAGGGACAATCGCCGTGAATGGCATCACAGAATATGCCGTTCGCCGGACCGGTGCCGGTTTCACCTGTGTTTTTGACAATACCCGCGAGTGTTTCGATGAATGCACTGTCTGCATTTACAGTCGGCGCCCGAACGTAGTGGGGAACACCTGCTTCCTGTGCAAGTTCGGCATATTCGATATCAAGTTCAACCAGCGTTTCAGAATGTTCACTGACGAACGCGACCGGCACAACGACCAGGGCAATACCGTCAGCACCCGCCTTGTTAATCTCGTCCTCGGTATAGGGCTGTAGCCATTCCATCGGTCCGACGCGGCTCTGATAGCACACCACGTGATCAGCGCCCGGTTTTGCCAGCCGGGCAAGAGCTGCAGCCGATGTGCGTTCTACATGGCTTGCGTAGGGATCACCGCTCTCGACAATTTTCTTTGGCAGACCATGGGCCGAGAACAGAATCCGATACGGTATATCCGCCGGCAATTTGGCGATTGCAGCATCCGTTCCCCGCGCCACCGCATCGATAAATCCATCTGCTTCCGGCCAGCAGCAGATTTCAGCCGTCGGAGCCGAAATGCCGACAGCCGCCGCGGCCGGATACCAGGCCTGGGTGAAGGATTCCGTCGTCGTAGTTGAAAACTGCGGATATAACGGCAGCAGAATGATACGATCAGGTCCCCATGCGGCGACATCACGGGCTGTTTCTTCAGCAAATGGATGCCAATACCGCATTGAAACAAACACCCGGTAATCATCGCCCAGCACGGCTTGCAGGGCATCCCGCTGTTTTTCGGTCTCTGGCAAAATGGGTGAGCGACCCCCGATATGTGCGTAGATTTCCTGCGCTACAGGGGCACGCCGCCACGAAATAAACCGCGCCAGACACCAGCGAACAGGCGCCGGAACACGGAGAATCATCGGATCTGAAAAAAGGTTTTTCAGAAAAGGGCGAACAGCTTCAGGGCTGTCAGGTCCTCCGAGATTGTAGATAACAACAGCTGTTTTGCTCATGGTCCCGTTACCCACGCACTGCTTTGATCAAACGCTCAACATGTTCAAGCGGCGTTTGCGGCAGAATCCCGTGCCCAAGATTAAACACATGCGGCCCGTCAGACAGCGCATCAACAATTTCCCGCGCCCGGATTTCAAGCTGGTCGCCGCCGGCAAGCAGCAATATCGGATCAAAATTACCCTGGACCGTTGCATGGGGTTGAATTTCACGCGCTGCCCAGACCGGATCGACCGCATAATCGATACCTATCGCATCGATCTCGGGCGCTTTTGCAAACTCTGGCAAATACAGGTTTGCGCCACGTGGAAACGCAATGATCGGGATATCAGGATATTCCGCTTTGACCCGTCGGGCAATTTCCCGAATGGGTTCTCCGGAAAAACGATCGAAGGCGTATTTGGGCAATACACCAGCCCAGGTATCGAATAACTGAAGCGCTTCAGCGCCGGCTTTAACCTGTCGAAGCAGATATTCTGTCGTTGCATCCACCAGTAAATCGACCAGCACCTGAAAACCATCGGGATTACCAAGCGCCCAGGCCTTTGCGTTCGGATAGTCACGGCTGCCACTGCCTTCGACCATGTAGGTTGCAACGGTCCAGGGTGCTCCCGCAAATCCGATAAGGGCAGCCCCTTCAGGAAGATCTTCCGATACACGTTTTACAGTTTCGTATATCGGACCAAGGCTTTCATGAATATTATCCATGCTGAGCCTGCCAAGCCCGTCCGCATCGCGGATCGGATCAAGGCGGGGACCTTCGCCTGCTTCGAATGTAACGTTCTGGCCGAGGGCGTGGGGAATAACGAGAATGTCGGAGAACAGAATTGCCGCATCGAAACCGAACCTGCGCAAAGGCTGAAGCGTAACATCTGCTGCTTTCTCTGGGTCGTAGCACAGGTTCAGAAAGCCGCCTGCGACTTCACGGACAGCACGGTATTCGGGAAGGTACCGGCCAGCCTGGCGCATAAGCCAGATAGGAGGGGGGCTTACGCGGTCGCCTTTCAGCGCCTGGATCATTGGTTTCATCGGTTTGGAAATGTTGTTCACGATTTCAGGAATATCTCACGAACGGTTCCACACACGAAGTACCAATCTATTATTTTCTAATATCAATTAGGTAGTAGTAGATAGTAGGGGCTGTGAATATCGGGGATTACCGGTTGTCCACTGACATGCCATGTTATTTCGGATATGTGAATCGTTCAGGGGCGGAACTGTATCAATGCCCTGACTGGCTTACGTATCATCGGAGACATTCGGATGTCTGATTATCTGAATCACGTGGATAACTTTTTTTATCCCCGCTTATGATAGAACGGGAAGCCTCTGGGTAACCGTGCTGCGGAAATTCGGGACAACGGGTATAAGATTTTCGGGGGGTTTGAAAATGACCGGTTATCCCCAATTTGGTACACCAATCGGCCGGGCTGTTAGCGAATCGGTTCGGCATTAAAAGGCAGGTTCAGCATCGTGACTGACATTTTTCATATCCACCTGGTATCGGATTCGACCGGTGAAACCACCCAGGGCGTTATGCGGGCGAGCATTGCGCAGTTCGAGGATGTTGAATCACAGGAACATATCTGGCCGATGGTGCGTTCAACCGCCCAGATGGAGCTGGTGATTCAGGGGATCAGGGAAAATCCTGGTCCTGTCGTGTTTACGCTGGTCAGCAGCCGAACCCGGCAGCCTTTGATCGAGGAATGTGTCCGGCTCGGCATCCCGTGTGTATCGGTGCTGGAACCGGTGATTGGCATGTTCGCGCGGTATTTTAATCAGAAAACGGTGAACCGCCCCGGCGGACAGCACACGCTGAATGCGGAATATTTCGACCGTATCGATGCCCTGCATTATGTCATGGCCCATGATGACGGCCAGGCGACACAGAATGTTTCGGAAGCCGATCTGATATTGATCGGCGTGTCACGCACATCCAAAACACCGACATCGATCTATCTGGCAAATCACTACGGGCTGAAAACAGCGAATGTGCCTTTTGTGCCGGGTATTCCGCTGCCGGAAAATCTGTTCGATCTTGAGAACATCGTTGTGGTCGGCCTGACGGCATCGGCTGACCGGCTGGTCCAGATCCGCCGGAACCGGCTGCTTATGCTGCATCAGGAATCGGAAACCGATTACGTTGATATCGATACCGTCAAAGCTGAAATCAGCGAAGCGCGTAAACTGTTTTCCAAAAATGGCTGGCCGGTAATCGATGTTACACGTCGTTCCATTGAAGAGACGGCGGCAGCGATTTATCAGCTCTATACCCGGTTCCATGAAAATACCGATACGGATGCGTGATGACGATTGCCGATGATGTTACGGCGCCGCGTTTTATCGGCTCTTCCGATGATGTGCTGTGCGCATCTATTGTACTGGCGTCCGCCAGCATGACACGCCGCACGTTGCTGGAAGGCGCCGGGGTGCCTCATATTGTTGAGCCGTCCCGCGTGGATGAAGACGAAATCAAGATCAGCCTGCGGGCAGAGCGCGCAAGCGGGACAGACATCGCTGAGGTCCTGGCCGAAGCAAAGGCGATGTATGTGTCGCGCAAGCATCCTGAAAAAATGGTTCTGGGAGCGGATCAGGTCCTTGAATGTGACGGGGAGACATTTGACAAGCCTGTTGATCGCGATGACGCGCTTTCACAATTGCAGACGCTGCGCGGCAAACGCCACAGCCTGATTTCCTATGCCGTGATATCACGCGGCGGTCAGCGGATATGGCAGGCGGTCGATCGTGCCACGCTCGAGATACGGGCAGATGCCAGCGACGCATTTTTCAACGCCTATCTCGATGCGGCGGTAGACGATGCGTTTAATGGCCCCGGCGCATACCGGATAGAATCCCTTGGCGCACAATTGTTTTCACGCGTCGAGGGAAGCCATTTTACGATTCTGGGTCTGCCCATGATGGCATTGCTCGATTATCTGCGGGCAAACGGAGTACTGAGAACATGACCCTTTCCGGCGGATTTACAGGTGCCGCGATTGTGGCCGGTATCGCGGGCTGGCCGGTTAAACATTCGCGGTCGCCGCGTATTCATAATTACTGGCTGCAGCAATACGGTATCGATGGTGTTTACGTGCCCTTCGCGCTTGCGCCGGAGACGGCAATAGAGGCGATCCGCCTGCTGCCGGCGCTGGGTATACGGGGCATGAATGTCACGGTCCCGAACAAGGAAAAAGCTTACAAGGCGATGGACGAAGTGGATCGTTGGGCCGAACGTCTGAAAGCGGTGAACACAATCGTCGTGCGTGACGGGGTCCTGCATGGTGCCAATACAGACGCGTTCGGGTTTCTTGAATCCCTGCGGGAAGCACAACCAGACTGGCAGGCGGATGCCGGGCCTGTTGTGATTCTGGGGGCAGGCGGTGCATCCAGGGCGATTGTCGCCGGTTTGCTGGATGCCGGTGCGCCGGAAATCCGGATTGCGAACCGAACGCCCGAGCGGTCCGATGCCATCCGCGATGAATTCGGCTCCCTGGTGCGCCCGGTCCCGTGGGAGCGGCGCGCCGATGCGCTTGGCGATGCCACGCTGCTGGTCAATACGACCTCGCTCGGTATGGAAGGCCAGCCGGCGCTGGAGATGGACCTGGCGAAGCTCCCGGCAACGTCGATGGTTTACGATATTGTTTATGTGCCGCTGGAAACGCCCCTGCTTGCCGCTGCCCGGGCGCGCGGCAATCCCGCGGTTGACGGGCTGGGCATGCTGTTACACCAGGCGCGTCCGGGGTTTCGTGAATGGTTCGGCACGGACCCGGTTGTCGATCAGGCATTGCGGGATCACGTTCTGGCAGCGCTTTGATGGTGGTATTGCAATGATCGTTCTCGGCCTTTCCGGATCGATCGGCATGGGTAAATCCACGGCGTCGGCCATGTTCCGCCGCATGGGCGTGCCTGTATACGATTCCGATGCGTCGGTTCATGTGGTGCTCGGCAAGGGCGGCACCGCGGTGGCGCCGATCGATGCGGCGTTCCCCGGTATTGTTGTGGATGGCGCGGTTGACCGGGATGCGCTTGGAAAGCGGGTCTTCGGCGATGATGCCGCGCTGAAAAGGCTGGAGACCATCGTTCATCCGCTGGTGCGCCGCCGCCAGGATGATTTCCTCAAACGGTGTGCTGCGCGGCGCGTGCCGCTGGCGGTCCTCGATATCCCGCTTCTGTTCGAGATCCGCCTTGATGTGCGTTGCGACATACTGGTGGTGGTTTCGGCGCCGGCGCGCATACAGGCGGCGCGGGTGCTGGCCCGGCCCGGCATGACACGGGAAAAGTTCGACGCCATCCTGGCGCGCCAGATGCCGGATGCGGAAAAATGCCGGCGGGCGGATTTTGTCGTTCCAAGCGGTCGCGGCATGCGCGAGACCTTGCGCCGGCTCACGCGAATTGCGAGACTCATTCATGACATGACGCCGACCCGCTGGCCGCCGGACATGTTTGCCGAGAGAACCGTCCACCGTCGGAGCCCAGATGCGCGAAATCGTCCTCGATACCGAAACCACAGGTCTTGATCCCATAAACGGCGATCGCCTTGTCGAGATCGGTTGTGTCGAAGTTTTCAATCATATCGCGACCGGCGAGACCTATCATCAATACGTAAATCCGCAGCGCGATATGCCCGCCGGTGCATTTGCCGTTCACGGGTTGAGCGAGGAATTCCTGTCCGGATACCCGGTCTTCCGGGATGTCGCTGACGCGTTTCTCGATTTCATCGGTGACGCCCCGCTTGTGATCCACAATGCCGCGTTCGATATGGGTTTTATCAATGCGGAGCTGCGGCGGTTGAAGCGCCGGGAAGTACCGATGACCCAGTCGGTCGATACGGTCAAAATGGCCCGCCGCAAGTTTCCCGGCGCCCCGGCATCGCTGGATGCGCTTTGCCGCCGGTTCAATATCGACAATTCATCGCGTACCTATCATGGCGCGCTGCTGGATGCCGAATTGCTGGCCGAAGTATATCTGGAATTACGCGGCGGTCGTCAGCCGGGCCTGAGCCTTGCCGCTGCCGAGGCTGCCGGAAAATCTGCCGGTGCCGATGACGGTGCGCCGTCCCTGTCAGTTGAAATCCGCCCGCCGCGGCCGCATGTCGCCACGGCGGAAGAGCTTGCCAGCCATGAGGCATTTATCGCAACGCTGAAAGAACCGATGTGGCTCGCGGGTGGCGAGACCAAAGCATCGTAAGTCTGCGGTTATAAGCCCGCTGTCGTAACCCCGTATTCGCCCGGCAAAGAAAAAGCCCCCGCCGATGAGGCAGAGGCTTTTTAAACTGTCATTCTGAATATTTCCGTGGCGGCCGTCGTCTCCCTAGATATCAGATCCTTCGGAATCGACGTGCTGTTGAACAAACAGCGTGCCGAAATCAATCGGGTTGATCAGCAGCGGCGGGAAGCCGCCATCACGTACCGCGTTCGAGACGATTGAGCGGGCAAACGGGAACAGGTGACGCGGGCCTTCGATGAGGACGATCGGTTTGACCTCTTCTTCGGGGACGCCGGTTACCTGGACGACGCCGCCATAGGTCAGCTCGACGATAAAGACCGGGCTGTCATCGACCTGGGCCTCGGCACGGATGAACAGCAGGACTTCGAACATGCCTTCTTCGCCAATGGCGCGGGCATTCGTGCTGACATCGACGTTGACGTCGGGGTTCTGCTGGATCGATGACAGGGTCTCGATCCCTCGCGGGTTTTCAAACGAAAAGTCCTTGATGTACTGCGCCCCGATCATGAAGGGGACACTCTCCATCTCGCCGTTTTCGCCTGCGCCGTTGGCGCCGTTTTCCGTCGGGATATCGTTATCGGCCATTATCTGCTCCGGTTTGACTGTTGAGGTCGTGGCTATCACGGATAAGCGCGCCAGACAATCGTCCGCGATGCCGCATCCGCCTCAAATACCCGTGTCCGGCCTATGGCCAGGTCGTATCCAGTGGCGGGTGCGGTTCGTTCGGGTCGCAGCGCACCAGTACCGCATTGCCGACGCGTTTGCCGGTCATCGAGCGGACGAATCCCCAATGGGTGACGATGGCAGTGTGTTGCCAGTCTTCCGAGGCCGCCATGCGCGCGCGGAACGCAGAACAACGGTCGTGAAACTGGGGGATGGTCTCTTCCTCACGGTTCCACCAGACCTCGTCCAGGTGGTCAAAATCAAGATGCGGCCAGTCGGCGGCAAGGATGCTGGTCACGGCGCCGATATCGCAGACATAGGCCGTGCGTTCGCGCACATCGGGCTCGACCGTTACCGGAATGTCGAGCCGGTTGGCTACCATGCGGGCGGTCTCAAGGGCGCGGGTATAGGGGCTGGAAATAATCCGGTGGATATCGAGCTCGGCACATTGTTCGGCCAGTGCCGCGGCCTGCTCGAAGCCGAGCTCGGTTAGTGGCGGATCCTCAATCCCGGGATCCTGCTTGGTTTCACCGAATACGACGTTGAACATTGTCTGTCCGTGGCGGGCGAGATACATGAGGCGTTCCTGACCGTTCTATTCTGCCGTCTTCGCCTTGAAGCGGCAAAGATCGGCGACGATGCAGTCGGGGCAGTCCGGTTTGCGCGCCTTGCAGACATAGCGGCCGTGCAGGATCAGCCAGTGATGGCCATGATCCATCCATTTGGCGGGGATGCGTTTGACCAGCTTGTCTTCGACCTGTTCCACCGTTTTGCCCGGCGCCATGCCGGTGCGGTTGCCGATGCGGAATATGTGGGTGTCGACCGCCATGGTCGGCTGGCCGAAGGCGATGTTCAGGACAACATTGGCGGTCTTGCGCCCGACGCCGGGCAGCTTTACCAGCTCGTCGCGGGTTTCGGGCACCACGCCGCCAAAATCGGCGATCATCATTTCGCACAGGGCGATGACGTTCTTGGCCTTGTTGCGGTACAGCCCGATGGTCTTGATGTAATCGCGGACCTTGGCCTCACCCAGCGCCAGCATTTTTTCCGGCGTATCGG
>CAJQLI010000110.1 GCA_905479125.1 uncultured Alphaproteobacteria bacterium
ACAAGATCCTGCACCGCAGCGATCACTAGGCCCGCACGCAAAAAAGGGCTCAGCCGTTTCCGACCGAGCCCTTGGAATTCTTGGTGGGCGATGACAGGCTCGAACTGTCGACCCGCTGATTAAGAGTCAGCTGCTCTACCAACTGAGCTAATCGCCCTCAAGCGGCGAGACTGATACCAGAGCGCCTCAGACTTGTCGATAGGTCTCACAGCGTCTGGACGCTCCTAGCCGTCGCCGCCGCCATGGCGGGATATGGTCACGTCGCGGTGGATATACGTGCAGATCAGGAAACCCATGCCGATCATCAGGGTCAGCATCGCCGTGCCGCCATACGAGATCAGGGGCAGCGGTACACCGACAACGGGGATCAGGCCCATCACCATCGCGATATTGATGAACACATAGAGGAACAGCATGCTGGTGATCCCCATTGCCAGCAGGCGGCCGAAATGCGTGCGCGACCGCAGGCTGATGGCAAAGCCATACACCATGATCAGCATGTACAGCCCCAGCAGGACAAGCCCGCCGACCATGCCGAATTCCTCCGCCAGCATGGTGAAGATGAAATCCGTCTGTTTTTCGGGGAGGAAGTTCAGATGGCTCTGCGAGCCCTGCATGAACCCCTTGCCGAACAACCCGCCCGAGCCAAGGGCGATTTTCGACTGCAGGATATGATACCCTGCGCCCAGAGGGTCTGTCTCCGGGTCGAGGAAAGTAAAGATGCGTTTCTGCTGGTACGGGCGCAGCATGCTCCAGGCGATCGGCACCGCGGCCCCCGCCGCGGCAAAGACCAGGCCGAATTTCCACAGCCGCACCCCTGCCACGAAGAACACGGCGCCGCCGGTCATGATCAGGAAAAGTGCCGTGCCCAGGTCGGGCTGCTTGAGAACCAGCGCCGAGGGCGCGCCTATCATCAGTATCGGTGCAAGCAGGTAGGGTATGCGGCGGACGTCTTCGGCAGATACACCGTGAAAATACCGCGCCAGCGCCAGCGCAATGCCGACTTTCATAAGTTCCGAGGGCTGAAGCTTGATCACCCCGAGATTGATCCAGCGCTGCGCCCCCATGCCGACCGAGCCGACGACCTCGACCGCAATCAGCATCACCAGAAGAATCCCGTAAATCAGGTAGGCATAGCGATACCAGAACCGGATATCGACAAGCGCGATGGTGATCAGGATGACAAGCCCCACGCCATAGCGCGCGATCTGGCGCGTCGCCCATGGGTTCCAGGACCCGTTCGCCGCCGAATACAGCATGGCGATACCGACCGCCGCCGTCGCGGTTATCAGGAGCACCAGCCCCCAGTTGATCTGCAGGATCTTCCGGCCGAGGCTGAGACGTTGAGACGGGGCGAATCCATGCATCGACATGCTCAGATCTCTTCGCTTTTCGCAGGCGCCTTCGCAGCGGCAGGCGCAAGGGTTCGATTTGCAGGGTCTCGTTTCTGGGTGGCCAGCAACAGGTCACGTGCGATAGGTGCCGCAACCTTCGAGCCGCCACCAGCATGTTCAACAATCACCGATACGGCATAACGGGGATTGTCTGACGGCGCATAGCCGACAAACAGAGCATGATCGCGCTCCCGCCACGGACGCTCGTGATTTTTAAGCACCCGGGTATCACGCTCTGCCTTGCTGATGCGGCGCACCTGGGCCGTGCCCGTTTTTCCGGACATTTCCATGCCTTCTTCGGAAATCCGGGCCCGATAGGCCGTGCCTTGCTGAACGTTTGTCACCCGGTTCATCCCCTCTCGCACCACGTCGAGTGACCTTTTGGAGATACCGAGATCCTTGAAAACAGGTTCTTCCTCTTTACCGTCGACCTCGGCGGCCCGGATAAGCCGCGGGAGCACCGCTTTCCCCCCATTCGCGATGCGGGCAGTCATGACGGCCAGCTGCAAAGGCGTCGTCAGGATAAAGCCCTGCCCGATGCCCGATATCAGGGTTTCACCCTGCTGCCAGGCCGTGCCGATCAACGCCTTCTTCCAGGCGCGGGTCGGGATCACGCCGCCTTTTTCCGACGGCAGCTCTATACCGGTCTTGGTGCCGAGCCCGAAACGCGTCGCCATCGCTGCGATCCGGTCAATACCGATCCGTTTGGCGATATCGTAGAAATACACGTCGCACGAATTCTGATGGGCGTCATACATATCCTGCCAGCCATGGCCATGACGTTTCCAGCAATGGAACCGCGCATTGCCGAGCTGCGTGTGTCCCCGGCAGAAAACGCGGTGATCCGGCGCCACGATGCGCGCCTCCAAAGCGGCGAGTGCAACCACCATCTTGAATGTCGAACCGGGTGCGTATAGCCCCGATATCGCCTTGTTGGTCAGCGGAGCATAGGGGTCGTTGATCAGCCGGCGCCATGTCTTGGAAGAAAGCCCGGTCACAAATTCATTCGGATCAAAACCCGGCACAGAAGACAGAGCGAGCACGTCGCCGTTATGGATATCGAGAATAACGGCGGAGGCGCTTTTCTCCTCCTTCAGGCGGTCGGCAGCCAGTTTCTGTAGATCACGATCAATCGTCAGGCGCAGATCCACGCCAGGCTGACCCTCCTGACGCGACAGCTCGCGAATAACCCGACCGACGGCATTCACCTCAACCTGGGTGTTGCCGGCCTTGCCGCGCAAATTGAGATCGAACACCCGCTCGACACCATTCTTGCCGACCTTGAAACCCGGAAGCTCCAGAAGCGGATCACCGGTCACTTCCTTTTCCGAAACCGCCGAGACATATCCAAGCACATGGGCGAAATCTTCAGCAAACGGGTACTGTCTGCTCTGGCCGACCTCAATCGACAAACCGGGCAGATCCGGGGCGTTTACCTCTATTCGGGATACATCACGCCAATCGAGATTCTCGCGCACGGTTACCGGCACGAAACCGCGGCGACGGCGTACTTCACGCAGAATACGGTGGCGTTCGTAATCCTCCAGCGAGATGATCCCCGACAACGTATCGAGCATCGTATTGATGTCGTTGACCTGTTCGGCGACCAGTGTGACCCGGTAGTTTTCCTGGTTAACGGCAAGTGCGCGCCCGTAACGATCCACGATCGTGCCACGCGGCGGCGGCAACAGCCGCAGATTGATCCGGTTCTCATCTGCCAGTGTCTTGTACTTGTCGGATTCAATTACCTGGAGCTGGTACATCCGTCCCGCCAGCAGGCTGAGCAGCAGCACCTTGCCACCACCGAGAAATGCGACCCGCCGGGAGAATGACTTGAACCGGCTCGAATCCTTATACATCGAGCGGCCTGATTATCGCATGCTGTGCCCGGGCTAGAAACCACGCCATGAACGGGAACACGCCGAATGTCAGGACGGACTGGAACAGAACGGGGACCGGGCTCATAACGGTCACGTTAAGGGCGCAGACAATGACCCAGGATGCGAGGCCGGCGGCCAGCGCGACCAGCGAAAAGCAACACCAGATAACAGCGAAGGACTTACCCTGAAAGAACGTCCGCTGCGATACAATCGCCCAGTTGGCCAATAGCAGGATCAGGGCGTGCAAACCTATCGGCGAGCCGACCAGAATATCCTCCCAGAGGCCCAGCACAAAGGCGGCAATCGCCGGGAACAGGTCGGGGCGGTAAATCGCCCAATAGAAAACAGTCATAAGCCCGACGTCTACCGCAACCTGACCGTATCCTGGCAGGTATACGGGCAATGCCGATAACATGACGAGCACAACACTTGTGAGGAAGGGGGCCAGCTGCCGTGCGGAACGATCCAGGCGTTGAACGGCCGCCGCGATCATTTCGGCCGCGATGGTCTGGCGGCGGACGGAACGATCCGGCCCGCGACCTCGCCAGGAAACTCCGTAATAATTCGCACGTATTCCAGCCGGTAGAAATCGGCAAAAGGCTCTACGCGAATGCCGCTATCACCAATGCTGGTAATTCTGCCGATCGGCAATCCGGCAGGAAAGACCCCGCCATGACCGGAGGTCACGATACGGTCTCCGACGTTCAGCCCCGCGTTCGGGGGCAGGAAATCCAGCCGGGGAAGCGGACTGTTATCACCCGCGAGAATTGCCCGAACCCGGCTTTTTTCTCCCACCACCGGAATTCGGGAGTTGAGGTCCGAGAGCAGGAGCACACGGCCGGATCGACGGCCGGATTCGGCGACACGCCCAATCAGGCCATCGCCATTGACCACAGCATCGCCTTTCTGAATTCCGTCTACCATGCCGCCATTGATCAGCACCGAACGCACGAAAACGCCGCCGGAATCTCCGATCACCCGGGCAGCTGCAAAAGAAGCACCACGTTCGGGAACAAAATTAAGCATTTTGCGAAATGTAGAATTCTCGGCCGCGAGGGCGAGTGCCGCACTCTGCCATTCAAGCAGACGGGCATTTTGTTCACGCAACTGCGCGTTCTCGGCATACACGCTGAAGAACCGGTTCACGCGATCAACACCTTCAGAGACCGTCGCTATGGGGCGGGAAAGCGCATCCATCACCGGGGCCACCACATCAATCACGCTTGACCGCGCACGCTCTACGACCAGCGTATCGGCCTTACCGAGAAGCATGATCGCAAAAGCCGCGATAATAAGAAAAAGCAGCGCGAAGCGATTCAACAGCGCCCGAATGGGCACTGTGACCTTCGCTACTGACTCCGCGCGGTGTTTCACGCCATTTCCTCTAGCATCCGTCTACCAAGATCGGTCGAAAGCGGTTAACAAACAGTTAATTTACCTTAACCATCAATACATTGTTGTCAGAACGTTCCGCAGGGTTTTCATCTCTTCCAGGCACCGCCCGGTGCCGAGCGCAACGCAGGATAACGGCTCTTCGGCAAGCGTCACCGGCAGTCCGGTCGCATGACGCAACACAAGATCAATATTCCCGAGCAGTGCACCACCGCCTGTGAGCACAATGCCCTTATCGACGATATCGGCGGCCAGTTCCGGTGCCGTATGCTCAAGCGCCACTTTGACGGCCTCGATGATAGCGCTCACCGGCTCAGCCAGGCTCTCGGCGATCTGACGTTCACTGATAACCAGCTCTTTCGGTACGCCGTTCATCAGGTCCCGGCCCTTGATCTCCATCACACCGCCATCGCCATCCGGCGGCACACAGGCGGATCCGATTTCCTTTTTGATCCGCTCGGCACTGCCTTCACCGACCAACAGGTTATGGTTGCGGCGGATATAGGCGATAATCGCCTCGTCCATCTTGTCGCCGCCGACACGGACCGACCGCGAATAGACAATCCCGCCAAGAGACAAAACCGCAACCTCGGTCGTACCACCACCGATATCGACGACCATGGAGCCGGTAGGCTCGGTCACAGGCAGTCCGGCACCGATCGCAGCCGCCATTGGTTCTTCGATCAGGAAGACCCGGCGAGCACCCGCGCTTTCTGCAGATTCCTGAATGGCACGACGTTCAACCGCGGTGGAGCCTGACGGCACACACACGATCACCTGCGGACTGGCAAAGCTGCGGCGATTATGCACCTTGCGAATGAAGTGCTTGATCATCTCTTCGGCGATTTCAAAGTCGGCGATCACGCCGTCGCGGAGCGGACGGATGGCTTCGATATTGCCCGGGGTACGGCCGAGCATCATCTTCGCCTCGTCACCGACGGCGAGAACCTGTTTTCGGCCTTTGACGTTTGCAATTGCCACAACGGACGGCTCGTTAAGCACGATCCCCCGACCTTTGACATAAACCAGGGTATTCGCGGTACCCAGATCGATGGCCATGTCTGCGGACAAAACGCCAAGTAGTTTAGAAAACATGCAACCTCACATCATTCGTCGTTCAAGCGATCAATGAACACCGGCGCGGAAATTCCTGACCACGCCGGTGTCCATACTGTCTCAGGCGCTCAGCGCGCTGGGGGCGGTCTTTTCCCGCTTTACCAGCATCTTGTTGAGCGCATTCATGTAAGCACGGGCTGACGCGACCAGCGTATCGGTGTCTGCGCCCTGACCGTTTACGGTCTTGCCGCCTTCTTCCAATCGCACGGTTACTTCCGCCTGCGCGTCCGTTCCCTGGGTTACCGCGTGCACCTGATAAAGTTGCAGGCGCGCACTGTAGCCCGTCAGTTCCTTGATGGCGTTAAACACCGCATCGACAGGACCGTCTCCGGTCGCCTTCATCTGCCGCGCTTCGCCGTCCACTTCAATCGCCAGATCCGCTGTCTGTGGACCTTCGGAGCCGCAGACAACCTGCAGGGAAACGAAACGGATACGGTCATTGCCACGCACTATTTCATCATCCACCAGGGCGACGATATCCTCGTCGAAGATTTCACGTTTCTTGTCCGCGAGCGCCTTGAAACGGCGGAATGCGTCCTGAAACGCGTTGTCACCCATGTCATAGCCCAACTCGCTGAGTTTCTCCCGGAACGCGGCACGGCCGGACAGCTTGCCCATCACCAGCTTGGATTCAGAGAGTCCGACCGAAGCCGGGGTCATGATTTCATAAGTGCTCGCATTCTTCAGCATACCGTCCTGATGAATGCCGGATTCATGGGCAAACGCGTTCGCGCCGACAATCGCCTTATTCGGCTGCACCGTGAACCCGGTGATGGTCGACACCAGGCGTGACGCCTTGGTGATCATCTCGGTCTTCACATTTGTCGTATAGGGCAGAACATCCTGGCGCGTCCGCAGAGCCATTACGATTTCTTCGAGCGCGGCATTACCCGCCCGCTCGCCGAGACCGTTAATCGTGCACTCGATCTGGCGCGCGCCGGCATCTACACCGGCCAGCGAGTTGGCGACCGCCAAGCCCAGGTCGTTGTGACAATGCGTCGAAAAGACAGCCTTGTCGCTATTGGGCACCCGCTCGATCAGCATACGGATCAGCCCGCCGAATTCCTCGGGCACCGCATAGCCGACCGTATCGGGCAGGTTGATGCATGTAGCACCCGACTTGATCGCCGCCTCGACACAGCGGCAGAGAAAATCATGCTCCGTGCGCGTGCCGTCTTCCGGCGACCAGTCAACGTCGTCGGTAAAATTACGCGCGTGACTGACACTGTCGACAACCTGCTGGTAAACCTCGTCCGGTTCCATCTGCAGTTTAAATTTCATGTGCAGGGGGCTGGTCGCGATAAAGGTGTGAATCCGCGGGCGTACCGCCGGCTTCAGTGCTTCGGCCGCACGTTCGATATCGCCCTTCGCCGACCGGGCGAGGCCGCAGATGGTCGCCTCCTTAACCAGCTTGGCGATCTCGTTGACAGCTTCGAAATCGCCGTTCGACGCTATGGGAAAACCGGCCTCGATTACATCGACGCCCATTTCTTCGAGCATTTCTGCGATCCGCAGCTTTTCGTCGAGATTCATGGACGCGCCGGGCGACTGTTCGCCGTCACGCAGGGTGGTATCGAAGATAATTATGCGGTTTGAATCGGTGTTGACGCTCATTGGTGAGCTCCTTGTGTCTCTATGGTCATTGACTCAGGTTTGAAAACAAACATCCCCTGAACAGTCGCGCCTGTGGCGCAATCGTATTCAGGGGCACCTAAGTCGAAGAGCCCCATCACCAACGCAAAGCAACAGTCGAAGCGCAAACGGCGCGCGCGCGTATACCGTCCCGCGGAATACTCCCGCAGGGGCGATCGCCCGTGAATCGTTGCTTCTTGCCGTTACCATCTCTATCGCTCACAAAAAAGCGGTCCCCAAACCAGTTTTCAGCATATGGGGCACCGGATAGCGCCTTGAATGCATCGCAACTGTTAACAATTCGGGTTAACGAATTATTACTACGCCGTTTTTATTCGCCAGCGCAACGGTTTTATAGAGAAAAACACAAGGTTTTGCCCGAATCCGGCATACCATCCTGCCGGATGGCCGCCGAATTCGGAAATCAGAACCGATCTTGGCCGGTTCTAGTTTTTGGATTTGTCGACGAGTGCACGCTCTTTGATCCAGGGCATCATGTCGCGCAGCTTGCCACCGACTTCTTCAATCGCGTGCTCTTCGCCATGACGACGCATCGCTTTGAAGCTCGGCGCACCCGCCTTGTTTTCAAGCACCCAATCGCGGGCAAACTGGCCGGACTGGATTTCCTTGAGGATCTTGCGCATTTCGTCTTTGACGTTTTCGTCGATAAGACGCGGCCCACGGGTCAGATCACCATATTCTGCCGTATTCGAGATCGAATAACGCATATTGGCGATGCCACCTTCATAGATCAGATCGACGATCAGCTTAACTTCATGCAGGCACTCGAAATATGCCATTTCCGGCGCATAACCGGCTTCGACCAGTGTTTCGAAACCAGCGGTGATCAGCGATGTCAGGCCGCCGCACAGAACTGCCTGTTCACCGAACAGATCGGTCTCGCATTCCTCGCGGAATGTTGTCTCGATAACGCCGGAGCGCCCGCCGCCGATTGCCGAGGCATAG
>CAJQLI010000111.1 GCA_905479125.1 uncultured Alphaproteobacteria bacterium
CTTGTCGTCTGGGGCATCCGCGACGGGCGGGATGCCGCAGAAGGAATCCACGCACATATTCAGGCGACGGCCGAGACCGCCGTTGCGGCGGAGTGACTGAGATGACATCAGACCATCGGAAAATCACGGCTGCAGAGCAGTTTGTTGAAAGATACGAACGCGATGCGGATCGCCTGCGTGAAGAGGCTGTCATCGATGTGGACGCCCGCGATGCCTGCGGTGTCGGCCTGATCGCGACGATTGACGGCGAGCCGAGCCGGCAGGTCGTCGAGGCCGGTATCGAAGCGCTGAAAGCACTGTGGCACCGTGGAGCAGTCGATGCGGATGGCATGACCGGGGACGGTGCCGGCATCATGGTCGAAATCCCGCAGGATTTTTTCCGGGATCACGTATCGCGCACCGGGCACACGGCCAGCGAAGGCCCCATTGCGGTCGGCATGGTGTTCCTGCCGCGCACCGACCTTGAAGCGCAGGAACGTTGCCGGTTCATTGTCGAATCCGAGATCCTGAAATTCGGCTATTCGATATACGGATGGCGGCAGGTACCGATCGATCACACGGCGCTCGGCGAAAAGGGCAACAGCACCCGCCCCGAAATCGAACAGGTCATGATCGAAGGTCCGGCCGATGCCGATATGGAAAAGCTGGAACGCGACCTCTACGTCATCCGCAAGATTATCGAGAACCGGGCACGCGCAGAAAACATCCGCGATTTCTATATCTGTTCACTGAGCGGCAGGACACTGATCTACAAAGGCATGTTCCTCGCCGAACAGCTCTCCTCGTTCTATCCGGACCTGCTCGACGAACGCTTCGTGTCGCGCTTTGCGCTGTATCATCAGCGATATTCAACGAACACCTTCCCGACCTGGCGCCTTGCCCAGCCTTTCCGGATGCTCGCCCATAACGGCGAGATCAATACGCTGTCGGGCAATGCCAACTGGATGCAGAGCCACGAGACGCGCCTTGAAAGCGAAGTGTTCGGCCGACATATCAACGATCTGAAACCGGTCATCGCACCCGGAAACTCAGATTCCGCCTCGCTCGATAACGCGTTCGAACTTCTGGTCCGCGGCGGCCGGTCAGCGCCGATGACCAAAAGCCTGCTGATCCCGGAAGCGTGGTCCAACAAGACGACGATGAGCCAGGAACTCCGCGATTTCTACAGCTACTGCAACTGCGTGATGGAACCCTGGGACGGCCCGGCGGCGATCACGGCGACGGATGGCAGATGGGTTCTGGGCGCTGTCGACCGGAACGGACTGCGGCCGATGCGCTATACGATCACCATAGATGGCCTGCTGATCATGGGGTCGGAAGCCGGCATGGTGCCGGTCCGCGAAACGGAAATTGTTGAAAAGGGCCGGCTCGGTCCGGGCCAGATGATTGCCGTCGACCTTGCCGGCGGCAAACTGTATCGCGATACCGAGTTGAAGCAGTTGCTGGCAACAGCGCACCCGTTCGGGAACTGGGTACAGAACATCGAGGCAATCGATGACGCCATCCGGCCGGAAGAAGCCGCACAGGCGGAATATGCCGGCGATGAATTGCGGCGGCGCCAGGTGGCGGCGGGCTATACCCTTGAAGAGCTTGAACTGCTGCTCCAGCCGATGGTCGAAGACGCGAAAGAGGCGGTCGGGTCGATGGGCGACGACACGCCCCTCGCCGTGCTGTCCGACGGCTACCGGGGACTGCATCATTTTTTCCGGCAATCGTTCAGCCAGGTCACGAATCCACCGATCGATTCGCTCCGTGAATACCGGGTGATGAGCCTGAAGACCCGGCTCGGCAATCTCGGCAATATCCTGGACGAAGACGAAAGCCAGACACGGCTGTTGCAGCTTGAAAGCCCTGTTCTGTCCAATGCCGGGTTCGACGCCATGCGGAACCTGATGGGTGACGCCGCCATCGAGCTCGACTGCACGTTCCGGCCCGAGAAGGGCGAGCACGCGCTGCGCCGCGCACTCTACAAGCTGCAGCGGGTTGCCGAGGACGCCGTCCGCGGCGGAGCGGCGCATCTGATCCTGTCCGACAAAGGTATCGGCCCGGGTCGCGCAGCCATTCCCATGATCCTGGCGACCGCCGCCGTGCACACGCATCTGGTCAGCGAAGCCCTGCGCACCTACACGTCCATAAACGTCCGCAGTGCGGAATGCCTGGACACGCATTACTTCGCCGTTCTGATCGGTGTCGGTGCCTCAACCGTCAATGCCTACCTGGCACAGGAAACGATCATCGACCGGCATCGCCGCGGATTGTTCGGCGAACGGTCCCTGTATGAATGTGTCCAGCGGTACCGGGAAGCTGTGGACCAGGGACTGCTCAAGATCATGTCCAAGATGGGTATCTCTATCCTGTCGAGCTACCGGGGTGCCTATAAGTTCGAGACAGTCGGCCTGAGCCGCTGGCTGGTATCGAGCTATTTCCCCGGCATGACATCGCGAATCTCCGGCATCGGACTTGCCGGCCTGCAACTGAAGGCGCGGGAGCTTCACGACCGGGCCTTTAATGAAGATGTTACAGCACTACCCGTCGGCGGAATCTATCGGTACCGCCGCAGCGGCGAAACACATGGCTTCGAAGGGGCCCAGATTCACACGCTGCAGGAAGCCGTCGCGACCGATTCATACGCGACCTACAAAAAATACGCCGAGGCCGTCCGCCAGTCGCCGCCGATCAGCCTGCGCGACCTGATGGAATTCGATCCGAAGCGTGACCCCGTCCCGACAGAAGAAGTCGAATCGATCACCGATATCCGCAAGCGCCTGGTATCGCCCGGCATCTCGCTGGGCGCGCTCAGCCCGGAGGCGCATGAAACACTGTCGATCGCGATGAACCGTATCGGGGCCAAATCCGATTCCGGTGAAGGCGGCGAGGATGCATCGCGCTACAAGCCCCGCACCAATGGCGACAATGCGTCCAGTGCAATCAAGCAGGTCGCATCGGGGCGGTTCGGTGTGACAGCGGAATATCTGAACAACTGCCGCGAGATCGAAATCAAGGTCGCACAGGGCGCCAAGCCCGGTGAAGGCGGGCAACTGCCCGGCATCAAGGTGTCGGAAGTGATTGCAAAACTTCGTCACGCGACGCCGGGTGTCACGCTGATTTCACCACCGCCGCATCACGACATCTATTCGATCGAGGACCTCGCGCAGCTCATATACGATCTCAAGCAGATCAACCCGGACGCCAAGGTCTGCGTGAAGCTGGTTGCCCAGACCGGTATCGGCACGATCGCCGCCGGCGTTGCCAAGGCGCATGCAGATGCCATCCTTGTATCCGGGCATTCCGGCGGCACCGGGGCCAGCCCGCAATCATCGATCAAATATGCCGGCCTGCCCTGGGAAATGGGCCTGTCCGAAGTTCATCAGGTGCTGACGCTCAACCAGCTTCGGCACCGCGTGGTGCTGCGTACCGACGGCGGATTCAAAACCGGCCGGGATGTCGTTATCGCGGCGATCCTGGGTGCCGAGGAATTCGGTATCGGCACCGCGTCGCTTGTCGCGATGGGCTGCATCATGGTGCGCCAGTGCCATTCGAATACCTGCCCGGTCGGAGTCTGCACGCAGCACGACAAGCTGCGCGAAAAATTCGTCGGCACACCGGAGAAAGTCGTCAACCTGTTCAGTTTCATCGCCGAAGAAGTGCGCGAAATACTCGCCTCCCTTGGCGCACGCTCCCTGAACGAGGTCATCGGCCATACGGAACTGCTGATGCAGGTCAGCCGCGGCAGCCCCCATCTCGACGACCTCGATCTCAACCCTCTGCTGGTACAGGCGGACCCGGGTGACGACACGCATTACTGCACGATCGAGGGCCGTAACGAAGTGCCGGAGACACTGGATGCCCTGATGATCGAAGACGCGCGGCCCGCGCTCGATGGCGGCGAGAAAATGCAACTCCAGTACAATGTCCGCAATACGCAGCGGGCCATCGGCACCAAGCTGTCATCGCTTATCACGCGCCGCTTCGGGATGCAGGGCCTGCAGCCGGGACATATCACTGTCCGCCTGCGGGGATCCGCCGGACAGTCGCTCGGGGCATTTGCCGTCCAGGGACTGAAGCTCGAAGTCCTCGGTGACGCGAACGATTATGTCGGCAAGGGGCTTTCAGGCGGCACCATCGTTGTCCGGCCTCCCACCGCCGCGCCCCGTAAATCGAACGAGAACACGATCATCGGCAACACCGTTCTTTACGGCGCAACCGGCGGCAAACTGTTTGCGGCAGGCCAGGCGGGCGAGCGCTTTGCCGTTCGCAATTCAGGCGCCGAAGTCGTGGTCGAGGGCTGTGGCTCGAATGGCTGCGAATACATGACCAACGGAATCGCGGTCATCCTGGGCCCGGTCGGTGATAATTTCGGCGCCGGCATGACGGGCGGCATGGCGTATGTCTACGATTCGAACGACAGCTTCATGGACCACGTCAATGAAGACACCGTCATGTATCAGCGCATCCAGACCCCCTATTGGGAAAATGTCCTGAAACGGGCCGTCGAGGAACACCGCCAGGAAACCCAGTCAGCCTTCGCCGAGCGCATGCTGAACCACTGGCATACCGAGGTCGAAAGATTCTGGCAGGTCGTTCCGCTGGAGATGGTAGACCGCTACGAGCAGCCGATCACAGCATCGGAGAAAGACGATGCCCTGCCTGTTGCAGGTTAGCCGTTTCCGCGACGCGCCGGTTTAGGTAGACTGGCGGTAATGCGTACGCTTTATCACCTTTGGCTTTCTCCGTTCAGTCGCAAGATCCGCATCGCGCTGGCGGAGAAGAAGCTCGACTTCGAACTGAAGGCAGAGAACCCGGCGGAACGCCGTGCGGAATTTCTGGCCCTGAATCCGGCCTGCGATGTGCCGGTTCTCGTCGAGGATAGCGGCCCGGTGATCGCCAATTCTGCGGCGATCGGGGAATACCTCGAGGAAATCTGTCCGGACCCGCCGCTCTATCCCGGTGGCCCGTCGGAGCGCGCTGAAATCAGACGCCTGATTGCCTGGTTCGATATCAAGTTCAATGTCGAGGTCACGAACAACCTCGTCGGCGAGAAACTGATGAAACGGCTGTTACGTCAGGGAGCGCCTGATTCACGCGCCATTCGTGCCGGCCGTGAAAACTTTCACATTCATATGGATTACATCGCCTGGCTGACTGAAAGACGGAACTGGCTGGCCGGCGATGAATTTTCGATGGCCGATGTCGCGGCAGGCGCGCACCTGTCCTGTCTTGATTACATCAACGACGTTCCCTGGGCCGATCATGAGCCGGCACGGGAATGGTATGCCCGGCTGAAATCCCGCCCGTCTTTCCGGGCCATCCTCGCCGATCATATTCCGGGCGAGCCGCCACCGAAGCATTACGCCGACCTGGACTTCTAGGCGACCTGTACTTCCAGAAACTGCTCAAAAAACGCGACTGATCCTGCACACAAAATCCTGTCAGGATATCTGGTCGACCGAATCCCGGATGATCGCTGCGGTGCGCCGGTAGTGATCCATCAGAACCTCGACCGCTCGGTCGGAATCCCGGTTTACGGCGGCATCCATGATCGCCTTGTGCTCGTCGAGCTCGTTGCGGCGCGGATAGGTTACCCGGACAGCAAGCTGGCGATACCGGTCGGCAAGATCATTCAATTGTTCGCAATAGGATATCAGCCACCGGGACCCGCAGGCGCCGATCAGCGCGAGATGGAACGCCCGGTGCAAAACTTCCCAGTCGGGATTGATCGCGTAGGTGATCTGTTCGGCAGATCGCGGCGCCTTCGACAAGCGGTGAAAAGCCAGAACGAGCCGTTCCTCCCACGCATCGTCCCCGGCGGCGATGGATTCCCGGATCGCCGTTTCTTCCAGCCAGCAGCGGGTTTTGATCAGTTCATCGAGCTCGGCCACACTGACGGTAGCGACCCGGAAGCCTTTCTGGTCGACCCGCATCACCACGCCGTCGACCGACAGCCGGTTGAGCGCTTCGCGGATAGGGCTTGCGCCGACGCCGTAGCGATCGCGCAGATACTCGACACGCAGCTTTTCCCCGGGCGGCAAGTCGCCTTTCAGGATGTCCTGGCGCATCATGTCGTATACCGAACTGGCAAGCGTTCCTGCTGCGCCTTCCGGTTTACCAATGCTTTCGGATGTCACACTCACCACCGTCCTACCGCTCCTTCGTAAATGTCGACAATTTGTACCTTGTTATTGCAAATGGGGCTATCGCCTATAAATATCTAATATTAAGGCATTTATGGACATAATATCGATATTTTATTGACCATTAGAGGTTGCGGCCCCTATTGTGTGCGCAAGATAAAGAGCGGCAAACGGAAACCAAGCCGTAACCTGCGTCGGTTAGACTGAGTCCAATCGGACAGCGGGCACATACCCGCAGGAAAAGGATTTATCATGACGCGCGTCAGTGTCAGCCAAATGTTGAACGCCCTTGTCGATCTCGGGCGGCACTATCTCGACCGACCGTCGGTCGATACCGGCGTCGACGCGCTGGTCGCCCGATGCCACGACCTCGTTTCAGCGCATGGCGAAGCTTCGGGCACCGCATTGGCAAGCCAGATTCTGGATAGCTATCTCGCCCTTAATGACGACGAACGCCTCGGCGCCCTGCTTCTCCTGGATACGGCCTTCGCACCCGACGCCGACACGCTGTCGGCCGCCGCCCGCAGTTACGCAGACAACCCGGATGACGACACATACCGCGCACTCGCAAATGCGATCGAAGCGCCCCGGCAGGAACTCTTCCGCCGCCTGAATATGGCGCCCGGCGGCACCACTGCTATCGTCGGTATGCGCCAGCTGGTCCTGGCACGCCTGCGCGAGCATCCCGAACTCAAACCTTTTGAACACGATCTCAAACACCTGCTGGCATCGTGGTTCAACCGCGGCTTTCTGCAGTTCGAACAGATCGACTGGCGAACCCCTGCCGTCATCCTTGAAAAACTGATCGCCTATGAAGCCGTCCATGAAATCCAGGGCTGGGACGATC
>CAJQLI010000112.1 GCA_905479125.1 uncultured Alphaproteobacteria bacterium
TACCGGATCGCGCCGAAACCCCAGGATTATCTCGGTGGCATCCTTGATCTGTTCCTGGATCACGAAGCCCTGGAAATCCGTGATCCCGGCTGCATTCGCCGCCGCCTTTATATCGATGCAGGCCTGCACTGCATCTTCCGGTGACACATCAAGGCGGACGCCCCCGGCCTCAGTCTTGTGCAAAAGGTCTTTTGACAGAATTTTGACAACAACCGGGCCACCGAACTGAATAGCGGCGGTCTGGGCATCGTCTGGAGTGGATACGAGACTTTCGCCGACAGTACCGACCCCGAATGCGGCAAATAGCTGCTTGGCTTCTGCCTCGTTCAGACTGCCTGTCCTGTCCTGAAACGGGAAAGGACCATGGGGAAGCGGTGGCTCCTCCAAGATGCGGGCATGGGGGGGCACGTGGTGGAGAGCGGATAATGCTGCCGCACATGCCTCCGGAGCATCGAATGTGGGCACGCCGGCTGCATTGAGGCGGGTGACGATCCCCGGAGCCGATGGGCTCGTGTAGACGATTATCGGCTTGGTGACGGTTTCCATCGCGTGGATGACGGGGTCTGCGACCAGGTGCGGCCGGCCGACCGATGAAGAGCCGACAACGGGTATAACCGCGTCGTAATCATCGCTTTCCGCTAGCGCCATGATCGCCTGATAGGTGACTTCCGGATCGAGCCCGGCGAGGGTCAGGTCCACCGGGTTTCGCTCCGGGGCGAAGCCGTCATCCTGAAGGATCGCCGCCAGACGTCGGATTGTTTCCGGTCCCGGAGCTGGTGTCTCGAAACCCGATACGCCGCACACATCGGCGACCAGTCCGGCAGCGCCCCCCGTATGTGTAACGATCGCGACGCGTTTGCCTGTAAGAGCGGGCGCGTCCGACAGGGCGGCGGGAATATCGATCAGATCGGCATAGCGCTCCACTCTGATGGCGCCGATCTGGCGAAAAAATGCATCGAATACCCGGTCCTCGCCTGCAAGCGCGCCGGTATGGGACGCGGCGGAGCGGGCACCGGCTTCCGATCTGCCGACTTTATATAATACGAGCTTTTTCCCTGCATCCGCGACAGCGGCAGCCGCTTCCCGAAACAGTCCAGGTTTGCGAATGGTTTCGAGATAGAGCGCAATAACCCGTGTGTCACGGTCCTTTGCCAAGTAAGAGATCGCGTCGCTGACATCGATATCGGCTTCGTTACCGGTGGCGACCAGGTATGACAGGCCGATACCCTGCGCCGCCGCCCGTGACATCAGCGACCCTAGAATGCCACCGCTTTGCGACACAACGGCGACGCCGCCCTTGTACCGGTTTTCGACATCAAGCGCGCCGGAGGCGGAGAGCGTTATGTCGTCGGACATGTTGAGCAGTCCGATGGTGTTCGGGCCGAGCATGGGCATCCCGCCCGCGGCCGTCAGCAGCGCTTTCTGCCGGATCACACCGTCACTGCCGGATTCAGCAAACCCGCCGGCAAGGACGATTGCCGCCCCGGTACCTATCGCTGCCAGGGCGCGGATGCTGGTTTCGGCATGGGCCGGCCCGACCAGGACCATCGCGACGTCCGGTGGGCCGGGCAGACTCTCGATATCGGGGTAGCACCTTATGCCGCCGATTTCTTTTGCTCTCGGGTTTACGGGCCAGATATCGCCATCGAACCCGTGCTTGACGAGAAAATGAAGCGGCCGTCCGCCGACCTTTGCGGGGTCCGAAGACGCGCCGATCAGCGCGACGCTGCGCGGTCGGAACAGGCGTTCAAGGTTCGCGGCAGTCACGTCAGGACTTTGGGCGGTCGAGGAACGCACTGACGGCATCGCGATGTGAATCCGTTGTATAGCAGATGCCCTGCGCTTGACTGCCGAGGGAAAATATTTCCTCGGCGGTGGATTCAAAGCTTTGGTTCATGATCGATTTTGCGAGAGTAAGCGCGTCTGCAGATCCGACGGTCATGGTGGATGCAAAGGCGATGGCATCGTTGATCAGGTCATCGGGCTCGGCGATCTGTTCGATCATGTTGATCAACAGGGCTTCATCGGCGCTCAGCATTCTTCCCGAAAAGATAAGTTCTTTCGCCCTGGCCATTCCGACCCGGCGCGGCAGGAAATACATACCGCCGCCATCCGGGATCAGGCCGCGCAGCACATAGCTCATGACGAAGGTCGCGTCGCTGGCGCCGATCACGAAATCGCAGCAAAGTGCGAGGTCGCACCCGAGCCCGGCCGCCGCGCCGTTTACGGCAGCGATTGTCGGTTTTGGAATGTCGTGCAGCATTGTCAGCAGGTGGTGTGTGCGGCGTTGGCGTTGCCAGCCGTTGATTCCGACGCGTCCGGCAGGTGCGGAAAGGCGTTCCTTCATGGCGGCGATGTCGCCGCCGGCGCAGAACCCCTTGCCGCGCCCGGTGATGATGATGGCACGTACGTCCGCCGAGCGATCAGCCCAGTCCAGTACCTGGATCAGATCAGCGCGCATCGCATCGTTGATGGCGTTTCGTTTTTCCGGCCGGTTAAGGGCTATGACGGCAACGCCGTCCAACAGTTCGGTTTCAATCAGCGTTGTTTCAGGACAGCCCGCCGATGTTGCATTCGGAGCCATGGTGATCTCCCGTTCAGAGTGTGAAGCGTTTCTGTTTTATCCGTTTTAGTGTTTCAGGAACCGCAGGGGAATGTGTGGCGCAAACTAATTGGTTTGCGCATCCCGATCCGGCATATTGGGGGCACAGGATCTTCAAAATGGGACAATCGACAAATGGGTGATATTCCACGGCTGAACGGCCTTATCGGTGCGCTGGAGACGGGAGGACACGCGTTTTCGGCGTTTACGCCGATGGATGTACAGTCGGCTATGTTTATGGCGGCGTCCAAGTATGACGGCATTGTGTATGAAGGAGAACACCTTCCCTGGGACATCGTCGCGCTGCGCGATTCGCTCCAGTTCATGATGGACCGGCGTCGGATCGCCGATAGTGGCTCTATTGCACCACCGGTGACGCCGTTGGCTCGCGTGCCGGTGAACGGTGTCGAAAAGGGTCAGTGGCATGCCAAACAGGCGCTCGATACCGGCGTTTACGGTATCGTCTGGCCGCATATCAGCACTGTCGAAGAAGCCTATAACGCAGTCGCTGCTTGCCGCTACCCGCGTCTGAAGGACCAGCCGCTCTATGAGCCCCAGGGTATTCGCGGCGATGGGCCGGCGCGCGCCGCGCGCTACTGGGGACTGACCCAGCAGGAATATTACGACCGCGCTGATGTATGGCCGCTGGACCCGGAGGGAGAGATTCTCGTTGTTCTTCAGATCGAGGACACCAAAGGGATCGAAAACCTGTCGGACATGCTCGAAAATGTCCCCGGTATCGGTGCTGTGTTGATCGGTGAAGGCGATCTCGGCCAGGAACTCGGGTTCCCCCGGCAATACGATCACCCGGAACTGCTGAGCGCGATGGCGCAGGTGGTCGATATCTGTAAGCGTCACGACACAATCGTCGGTCATCCGCATGCGACTGCAGGAAACATGCAGGACCTGATGGATCAGGGCTACCGCTTCCTGATGGCCGCACCCGCCCGCACGTATCACGACCTTGAAAAAGGTCTGGAACTTGACGGCCGGTTATAAATTTTAAACAAGGAGAGAATACATGACATCAACAGCCAGGCCGCAGTCTCGGTCCTATTTCGATTGCACGGCGAAGTTTGCCGATGGGTCAGACACACCTCGCGCATTCATGGAACGTTGCATCGAGGACATTGAACGTCTCGATGGCGATGTCGGCGCCTTTGTCGTAACCGGCCTGGAAGCGGCCCGCGCGGCGGCGGATGAATCCACGGCACGCTGGGCTGCAGGAAACCAGTTGTCGCCCATCGACGGTATGCCGATCGGGGTCAAGGACATCATGGAAACTGCCAGTTTCCCCACCGAGCAGGGCTCGCCACTGTTCAAGGGATGGAAGGGCGCACGCGATTGTGCTGCCGTTGCCGCTCTGCGTGAGGCAGGGGCCATCATGGTCGGAAAGACCGTAACGACTGAGTTTGCGGCCACGCACCCCGGCAACACCCGGAACCCCTGGGACCTTGACCGGACACCGGGCGGGTCGAGCAGCGGATCGGCCGCATCGGTTGCCGCGGGAATGGTATCAGGCGCACTGGGCTCCCAGGTGATCGGCTCGACGATCCGGCCCGCCAGCTATTGCGGAATTTACGGCTACAAGCCGAGTGCAGGCGGGATCAACCGTGGCGGCAGCTTTGACGGCTTCAGCCAGAGCTCTACCGGTATGCTTGCTGCCACGCTCGCGGAAATTTGGTCGCTGACCCGAGAAATTACGTCCCGTGCCGGCGGCGATGCCGGCCATCCGGGCGTGATGGGACCGATGGACCTGCCGGCAGCACGCAAGCCGTCAAAGGTGGCGTTATTGCAGACCGCGGGCTGGGCCAATGCCACGGACCAGGCGAAAGCAGAATTGCAGCGCGCCGTTGACGCGATGAAGGCCGCCGGTATCGAGGTCGCTGATCGCGATAGCGACAGTGCGGTCGGCGGGGTCGAGGATGCTATCGCCAATGCGATGAAACTGTCGATGGATATCAATGCCTGGGAAGGGCGGTGGCCTCTGAATACCTATAACCGGGACATGGACCCGGCGGGCCTGAGCGAAAGCGCCCATGGCAGGCTGAAACAGGCTGTTTCGATGTCTCAGGAACAGTTTGTAGACCTGCTGGCGGAGCGGGAACGCGTCCGGGCCGTCTATGCGGGGCTTAAAGGCAAGTTTGACGCAACGATTTCTCTGTCTGCGCCGGGAGCCGCGCCGAAGGGGCTTGAATGGACCGGAGATCCGCTGTTCACGGTCCACACTTCGCTGATCAGCATGCCCACGTTGTCCCTGCCGGTCCTCGAGGATGACGGATTGCCGCTTGGCCTTCAGGTTGTCGGCTTTACGGATGATGACGCGGATCTCTTCGCAGTGGCAGGCGGCGTTCTGTCACTTTTCGAGGGGTGACCCTGGCGGTGCGGGGGCAGTGATATGAGGGCAATGATCTTCAACGCGTTCGGCCCGCCCGACGTGCTGCATTATGAAGATGTGCCCGATCCCGCCCCCGGGCCCGGCGACTTGTTGATTGAAGTGCATGCGGTATCGGTAAACCGGGTGCTGGATGTCGATATACGGGCAGGGCGGGCACCGCATTACGGCGTCGAGCCGCCGCATATTCTCGGCGTTGATCCGTCAGGTGTCGTTATAGATGTCGGCAGTGACGTTCAGGGTTTCGCTGCCGGAGACCGGGTGTCGGTGACGATGGGAATGCCCGGTGGCGGCCGATATGGGCTCGAATGCAATGGCGGGGATGCCCAGCTCACAATCGCGCCCGCGGCAAGTTGTGTGAAAGTGCGGGACGAAATCGGCTTTGCGGATGCGACGGTGATTTCGCGGCACGGACCGGTTGCATACAACCTGTTGTTCAACATGGGTAAGCTGGAGGCCGGACAGACGGTGCTGATTATGGGCGCCGCCGGAAATCTGGGATCGATCGGTATTCAGCTCGCCAAGGCCGCCGGTGCGACGGTCATCGCTGCGGCGGGTAGCCGGGCGCGTGCAGATGTCGGGGCGTCACTCGGAGCCGATCATACGGTGGACTATAACGCCGTTAATCTGAAAGACGCGGTGATGGATATCACTGACGGTGCCGGGGTCGATTTGTTCTATGACAATATCGCCAACCCCGACATATGTCCGCTCGGGATAGAGAGCCTGAAAGTGCTGGGTCGTATGGTCACGGCGGGATCTCATGGCGGCCCGGTGGTCCCGGTTGATTTCAGCACTGTCTATCACAAGCAACTGACGATCATGGGAAACCCGCGCAGCAAAGCGCAGGATGCTTTGCCCTGTTTCGATGCCGCCGCCGCGGGCAATCTGAAAGTGGTGATCGACAGGGTCGTGCCGCTATCGGCGGCCCCGGAGATGCATGCGTTAATCGAAGCGGATCCGGGTATCGGTAAAGTTATTCTGGATCCCACCCTGGGATGATGCAGGGCGCGCGGCGCTCAGGTGACCGGCTTCATAATGTGACGCTGATAGCCGGGCCGTTCGCTTAATGCATCACACCAACGGCGGAGATGGGAATATTCCTCTCGTTCTATCGGCATGTTGAACCAGCGCCAGGCCGCAATGCCTATCGGAATATCGCCCATCGTGAATGTGTCGCCTGCGAGATAAGCCCGGTCAGCCAATGCGGCGTCAACGATGGCCATTTTATCCGACAGTGCAGCCCGGCCTTGTTCGATCACATTCATATCCCGGTCTTCCGGCTTTGTGCGGATCATGCCGCGGAACACCGGGATCATCGCAGGGCTGACGGTTGTGACCTGCCAGTCCATCCACCGCTCCGCCGTCGCGCGGGTCTGTAGATCATCGGGATAGAGTGTACCCCTGCCATGCTTTGCCGCCAGGTAGCGCACGCATGTATTGGATTCCCAGGTGACGAAGCTGTCATCGATTATGACGGGGACGAGCCCATTGGGGTTCAGGGCCCTGAATTCCGGCGTGTCGTTACCGCCGTGTTTACCGCCGATATCTTCGCGTTCGAAGGGAATCCCGAGCTCGTCGCAGGCCCAGAGGACTTTCATCACGTTGGAGGACGTGTCGCGCCCCAAAATCCTCAGCATCCGATCTTCCGTATTATTGTTGTCGGGGCAGTATTTCCCATGGCGGCTAGCCTGTCGACGTCAAAACCGGGACGACGTATTGTGCGGCAACAATGAGTATAGAAAACATGACGCGCCGCTCCAAACTCTCGACTGAAATCCGTAAATACCAGAAAGCCCGCATTGAGTTCGAACGTGTCGGGAAAGGACCGCCTCTTGTCCTTCTCCATAGCGAAGACGCTTTCGAACTGGAACTGGACCTGGTCAAGAAACTTTCGACGAAGTTCGAGGTGTTTGTGCCGCGGATGCCCGGATTCGGAAAATCGACCCTGCCGGAAACGATCCGCACGATCGACGATATCTCCTATCTCTGGCTCGATCTGCTCGACGATCTCGACCTCCGCGACGTAACACTTGTCGGCTTCTCCGTCGGAGCATGGCTTGCGATGGAAATGGCGACCAAGAACAGCAATCGCCTGAAGCGCCTGGTGTTGTCGGGCGCGGTCGGCGTTAAATTCGGCGGTACCTATGACCGCGATATCGAAGATATTTACTTTCATCCGGCCGACAGGGTCCGGGCCATGCGGTTTCACGATCCAGCCAAGGACCCGCATGGCGACCTGACGGGGCTCAGCAAGGCGGAGGCCATGGCGGTTGCGCGTCAGCGTGAAGCAATAGCCCTGATCTGCTGGGATCCGTATATGCACAACCCTGCCCTGAAAGAACGGCTGAACCGGATTGCGCTGCCGACCCGCGTCATCTGGGGAGCAAAGGACGGCATGACGCTGCCGAAATACGGACGCAAACTGTCACGGCATCTGCCGAATGCCGATTTTGTCAGCCTTCCGCGGGCCGGGCATTTTCCCCATATCGAGCAACCCGAGCTGTTCTGGCAGGCGCTCGGCGAATTTCTCTCAGACGAAGAAAGCCGCAGATAATGGAATTCTATCATTTCACTGAATTTGCCTGGCCGCATCTGCCGCCGGAGGATGAATACACGTCGATGCGGCTCAACCTGCCGAGCAGCGTTTATGACCCGAAGGTCGGCGCCGATCTCTACAACATGTGCCTGGATCAGTATGTCCTGGCGGATGAACTGGGGCTGAACTGCATGGTCAACGAGCATCATCAGACGGCGACCTGTCTGAATTCATCCGGTGTTGTGCCGCTTTCCATCCTGGCCCGCCAGACCAAGAAGGCGCGGATACTGATCCTTGGCAACCCGGTGGCCAATCTTGCCGATCCCATCCGGTGCGCCGAGGAAATGGCCATGATCGATAACATTTCCTATGGCCGGCTGGAGTGCGGTTTCGTGCGCGGTGTGCCGTATGAATTGTTTGCGTCGAACCGTAATCCGACCGAGACGGCCGAGCGGCTTTGGGAATCGATTGATCTTATCCAGAAAGCCTGGACGACCCACGACGGTCCTTTCAACTATGAAAGCAAATGGATTCACAAGCGCCAGGTCAATGTGTGGCCGCGGCCCTATCAGCAACCGCATCCGCCTATCTGGACGACGGGCGGCAGTGATCTGAATCATGCCTGTCAGACTGTTGCGCGAGGATTTACCTTCGCGATGTTTCTGACGCCGGTCGACAAGCTGGCCGCGATGTTCAACGGTGTTCGGGCGTGGTGCAAGGCACAGGGGCTGCAGCGTCCGGCCGATAGTCAGTTCGCCTTCATGCCGCTGGTCGCCGTTGGTGAAACCGAGAAGGAAGCCCTGGAAACCATCGAGCGGGTCTTCTGGTACGTCACCAACAACAAGGCGGAATCCCAGCACCGCGCGCCGCCAGGTTATGTCGAGACCTCGCTCTATGCCGATTTCCTCTCGGGGCGCTTCAGCGGTGGGCGGACAGATGCCATTCGCGAAAAGGGGATGGAATATTTCCGCGAAAACCATGTCGCGATCTATGGCACGCCGGACAATGTCGCCAACCAGCTGAGGGCGCTCCACAAAAAAGTCGGCGGGTTTGGTAATCTTGTCGCCATGCTCCATGCGGGCGACATGGATTTTGAAATGACCGCGAAAAGCATGACGCTGTTTGCCGAAAAGGTCGTGCCGCAACTGTGTGATCTCGGAACGGTGCGAAAGGGCTTCGGTCCGCTGCCGGCATCGCGGAAAAAGCGGATCGCCTGACGTTAGCCCGTGAGCACGATGTTCAGCACCGACAGAATATCCGTGTAGATCATCGAGACGACGAACACGAAGATAATATTGGCCCGGGTGACCAGTTGGGTTGGTGCGATCTGAAACATCGCAGCCCCGGTGGCGACGCTCAGACTACCGATGGAAATTCCGGAACCGAGGCCCCAGCCGATAAGCAGTGCCTGCATCAGGACCAGGTCGGAGACCCCGGTTGGTACGCTGGTAAAGATAACCAGTAGCATCGTCCCCATCACGATCGCATGGATGCCTGCGAGACCGGCGATGTTCATTATCATGATGATGAGGAGGATAATCACCGGCGCCGGAAAATCCTGCGTGGTGAGCCAGGATAAAAGCCCCATATGCGGCAGTGAGACTTCAAAGACCATGCCGAGAGTTGTTGCGAAGGCGAGAATGCAGGTCTCCGTACCGATACGTGAAAGGCCGCTCATGGTCTGGGTGACGGCCTGGCGCAATGCGCCGTTTTTCAGGCTTATGAGCGCGACGATGCAGGGTATGGGCAGGCCGACGATTAGCGCCTGCAAGGTGGTAAGGCTGGTCAGTGCCGTGGTGCCGACGACGACAAGGGCGGCGATCGCGATGGGCAGGACGACCGGCGTCAGGGATTTCAGGGCCTGCATAAGCGGTGTGAGGCCACGGTTGCGGTCGACCATCAGGAATGAAAACAGGATGCCAAAGACGGCAAATGTCAGCCCGAGCCCCATGATCTCCCATAAGGGGACGGCGGGGAGATACTGGCTGGCGACGGCCATGCCGACGATAAAGGGCGACCAGAACGGTACCATCGACATGCCGCGGATGGCGGCTGTGAAGACATTGCGCCGTTCTTCCTCCGACGCATCGCGGCCAAGGATCGGTGCCAGGATCGCGAACACACCGACCTGTAATACAGCGCCTATCAGGTGTGTGCCGATAACCACGCCGCTGTCGCGCCGCTCAGGGTCAAGCGCGCCGAACATCTGCCGTGCGGCGGCGATCTCCGGGCGTTGGTCGGCGGTCGCCCGCAGCAGGACAATCGTTGCGAGGAAGGCGGGGAAGATCGCGGCGCGGCCGATCCCGTCCAGGATCGCGCTCCATTCCCCATAGATCGCGGCGAGCGCGAGCGTTACAGCGGTGAGCACCGCCAGTAATATCCGTGAATGCCCGGCGACTCGCGGCAGGACGAGAATAACAAAACAGACAAGCAGCGCTTTCAGTACCCAGAGCAGACCCGGGGCGGGCGCGAAGATATTGACGACGGCGATGAGCCAGAGCGCGCCGACGATGAGGCTGAGTAGAAGGTTCATCAAAAGGGGCGTATCGGGATCAGTTCCGGCGATCAAGCGCTGTTATTGGCGCCGTATCGTCCTGCATTGTGGTTGTCCGGCGCAGGTCACGACGCTTTGACAGATCGAAGCGGCGACCGCGATGAAGCGTGCATCGGTTGTCCCACATCACGAGATCGCCCACACGCCATTTGTGGCGGTGGACAAATTGCGGCTGGGTCGCGTGTTCGATCAGTTCGTTCACCAGCATCCGTGATTCTGCAACGCCCATACCTTCGATGCCGCTGATATGGATCGGCGTGAACAATATCTTCCTGCCCGTTACCGGGTGGCTGCGCACCAGCGGCCAGCGGGAAGGCGGCAGCAGCGCCAATTCCGCCTCGGTGTAGTGGTTCCCGAGCAGGGTGCGGGAATACAGGGCGTGATGTTCTGCCGTAAGGTCAGTGACGATGGCGCGCAGGTCGTCCGGGAGGGCATCGTATGCCGCGCGCAGGTCCGCGAATTCGGTGTCGCCGCCGTCATCGGGGATCACGCGGGCCGCCAGCAGGGAATATTTCGCGATGGTCTGCAGGAAGGAGGAATCGGTGTGCCAGAACTGGTTGGCGATGGATCCGGTGATCGAGCGGTGATCGCGGTCAAGAATTTCGCCGTCCTCGCCCACATTCGCGATATCGATAAAGCCTTTCTGCTTGAACCGGCTGCCCCGCTTGTGACGCTGACCAGGCCCGGATCGAGCGGGCCGAACCAGTTGGTAAACGCCATATGCTGGTCCTCATCCAGCGGCTGGTCGCGCCAGATCAGGACGGCGTATTTGTCCATTGCGGCCTCGATCCGGGTGGCTATTTCCGCGTCAATCGGCTCACGCAGGTCGATACCCGAGGCGTAGGCCGAAAAATTCTTTGTGACAGGGTCGATTTTTAGCGGCATCCGGTTTCCGTCGCATCGATGTTTCGTCTATCTTAGACATCTAATTAATCTAATAAACAGTGGAGACATCAACGTGGCCAACAAGGATTTGCGGGACTGGATCAGCGAGCTAGAAGCGAACGGCCAGTTGCAGCATGTGAGCGGTGCGGATCACCACGAAGAAATCGGCGCTATCGTCGATATCCACATGCACAAGATGACCAACCCTGCCGTCATGTTCGACGACATCCCGGGCTTTCCGAAAGGTAGCCGGGTGCTCGCGAATATCCTGACCTCGGTACCGCGTATCAATATCGCGCTCGGCAAGCCCGTCGATACTACGGAGATCGAACTGGTCAATTACTGGCGCGATTACATGAAGGACCAGCCGGTCCATGAGCCGATCGAGGTCAATGGCGGCCCGCTGATCGAGAATGTCTTTGAAGGTGACGACATCGACATCATGAAGATCCCCGCGCCCAAGTGGCACGAACTCGATGGCGGTTACTTCATCGGCACCGCCTGCATGGTGGTGATGAAGGACCCGGATTCGGGCTGGATCAATTACGGCGCTTACCGCGTTCAGGCGCATGACGCCAAGACGGCATCTGTCATGGTCTCCAAGGGCAAGCATGGCGACATTCTGATGCGTAAATATTTTGACCGTGGCGAGCCGTGCCCGATTGCGGTTGTGGCCGGAATGCATCCTGCCCTGTTCATGGTCGCCGGGCTGGAAATGCCCTATGGCAAGAATGAATATGACTGTGCCGGTGGCCTGATCGGCGAGGGTGTCGAGATCATCAACATGCCGAAGACCGGCCTGCCGGTACCGGCCAATGCCGAGATCGCGTTCGAAGGCTATATCCACCCTGATGACATGGTCGATGAAGGCCCGTTCGGCGAATGGCCCGGCTATTACGCGGGCGACATGCATCCCGAACCGGCGATCCGGATCGAGACGTTCATGCACCGCGACGATCCTGTTCTGCTCGGTGCGATCCCGGCCGTGCCGCCGAATGACGATACGTTCTATCGTGGCACCTATCGCTGCGGCGCGGTGTGGAACCAGCTAGAAGCCGCCGGTATCCCCGAGGTCAAAGGCGTCTGGGCCCATGAAGCCGGCGGCAGCCGCATGTGGTTGACGGTGTCGATCGCCACGAAGTATGGCGGCCATTCGAAACAGGCAGGCCTGATCGCCTCGCAATGCCATGCGGGCGCTTATGCCAATCGCTGGGTGATCGTGGTCGACGAGGATATCGATCCGTCGAATATGAACGACGTGATCTGGGCAATGTGCACGCGTTGCGATCCGAAGGACGGCCTGGATATCCTGAACGGCTGCTGGAGCACGCATCTTGACCCCATGAGCTACAGCGACGAAGACCGCCGCAATTCGCGTGTCGTCGTCGATGCCTGCATACCGTTCAAGGACAAGGACACCTTCCCGGCGGTCGCGCGCTCATCCAAGGAGTTGGACGATCGCGTTCGGGCGAAGTTCGCCGACATACTGCCCGAGGGGTCGTAAAGCTTACACGCTGCAGCGGCTTGTTTTGGGCAAGGCGACAGTACCGGGACGGTTCACGCCGTCGACTCGAATATCGACCACCGTGACCCGGTCACCGCTGAGCTGATAGCGCGCCCGGATCGTGGTGTATTTCAGGTAGCCGGGGCCGACGATTTCGCCGAGGCCGCCGAGCATTACCGCGTCGACACCGCGCGGGAATAGCCGCACCGTGTCTCCGGCACCATGCCGGGCCGTGATCCGATGGATGACGGCCCGTTCTGCGTGTGTCAGCACGCCGGCGGGTTTGCGGATAAAGCCGCTGACAGCATCGCGGTTGACGTTCCAGGTCTGTCCCGGTGCCGTGTCGGCGGCATAAAGACGCTGACCGTCAGCAAGCATTGCGGTCTGCATGCCGTAACAGGATGTCAGCAGGAAATAGAGACGTGACCGGTCTGCCGATCTCCGCGGCCAGGCGATTTCAATCACCGGGCCCTTGCCGGTTTCCAGCATTTTCAGGAGCGCGCGGCCTTCCTTTACCATTTTCCGTGTCACCGGGACCGGGTTGGATAATTGAGCCGTTGGTGAAGGGGAGGCGGCTGTTTCCGGCGGGGTTGCGACCCGTTTTGGCGGCGGCTTGTCAGGCCCGGCAGCGGGGGCAGGTGCGGGGCGTGCTGCGGGCTTCGGCGGCACGGGGTGCGGCCGCGGGCTGAGCGGCGTGATTTCAACCTTTTCCACGGACGCGTCGACGGTCCGCGGTTTCAGCGGCGGCCGCGAAGTTTCTTGCTGTGCCTGTGCCTGTGCCCTGGTGGGCAGGGCTGCAGCAGGCGGCGGCGGCAGAATGACGGCCGCCTGCGGGAGACGCGCTTTCACAGGTGGTGCCTTCACAACAGCGGGCTCCGGCGGCGGCTCCTGAGTCTCGGACGCATCAGGCGTCTGGCTCAGCATGATCAGAAACAAGGCAAGGCTGAGCGTGATCGCCCCGGAGGCGGCACCGGCATACATGTGTCGTTTCCTTCTCACTGAGGGCCCACTACCGGCTGATCGATCTGGCCGAGAACAATTCCATTTCTTCGGATAACAGCATTAGATCGCGCTTGCGCGTGGATGCGGACATGAACTTGTCGCTGCCGGTAGCCGTGCCACCGATGATGCCTTCGGCCAGAACTTCCTCGCGGCGTTGTTCGACTTCCGGCGGCAGTGATTTTACAGGCGCAGGCTTGACCAGATTGCGGGTCGCAACCTGGACTTCACGTATTGCGTCGGCAGCGGCAGGCGCGAGTGGTTTGTTCTGTGAAAACGTCTCTTCAGGGGTTTTTGGTGTCGCCGTGGCGGAACCCGTTTCGGTGACTGCCTGCTTTTGCACAACGGGCTTTGCAGGCTCTGTAACGCGCACCGGGATGACAGTGGACCCGGGTTTTACGGTTTCCCCGGCACCGATTACTTCGAATGCCTTGGACTTGATCCCGTTTGCAGCGTCATGGGCACGGTCGGCGGCGGCGTGCAGGTCTGCCCTGTCGGATGAGAACAGAAAGACCAGGGCGCCGGCGACAACGATATTGAACAGGAGGAATCTCATGAACTTGTCCTTTCTTCGGAGACGGGTTTCTTGGCGGAAACAACGAGTAATGCCCGGAGGCAGGCCGATACAGGCAGACCGACAACCGTGGTCATGAAGGCAAGGCTGAAATTGGCTGTCAGGGCGCGGATGACAGCCTGCACGGTCTCGGGCGTGAGGTCCTGGCCGGCGAGGCTGCCGATACCGAGGCTGATGCCGAGGAGCGTGAAGGTGAGTGCGAGGGTGGTGACGCCATTGGCCGCCTGCATGCCGACGGCGAACCAGTATTCCCGACTTTCATCGGTAATCCCCGGGGCATTCATGCGGACGAGGCCGAACAGCGTGGTGAAGATCAACGCGGACAGCAGGGTCAGGAACCCGGCGCCCAGAACATCTATGGCCCAGCCGGTGATCGCCGAGACATCCTGCGATAGCAGGGTCACAGCGATTGCAGTGCCGAGGACCAGGCCGCCAAGCAGATAACTCGCGGCCTGGGATCCATGCGCCATGTTACGCGATAATGCGCGCGCGAAACGGCGCATATCAGCGCCGCCCCATCCGGGCGTTCATCAGCGCCGTTGTCGATACGCCGACCTGTCCGAGCCAGTGATCGGCAATAGACCGGCTCTTCTCGGTCGAAGCATGAACGAGGAAGGTCAGGTCATAATTGTCGAATGCGGCGCGCACGGCGGGCGTATTGCGTCCGATCAGTTTCTTGTCACGGAGCACCATCCGTTCGAGGTCGACAAGACGGGTCTTGGCGACCTGTATCCTGCTTTCCCGTTCGGCGGCGTTCATGTCGCCGGACAGGATTGTTTCCAGCAGGATTGCGCGTTCGCGTTCCATGTTTTCCAATGTGCCGGCCGCGGCGCCGCCAATGGCTGCGGCGAATATGGCGACGGTGATGCCGATGCCGATCAGGGTTTGCCGGACGTGGCTGGCGTTGCGGGGCTGTTCGGATGTCATTGTGGCGTTCATGGTTTTTCCTCCTTTAGCGGGATACAAAGAATTCAACGGCGCCGGTGACGCCGGCTTGGGGGTCTTCGGCTTCGGCCAGTTCAGTTTCATTGGACGCATCGATGCCTTCCGACAGAGCAAGTGCATCGAGTGAAACAAGTTTTGCCATGTAGCCGAGGATCGCGCGTTCCTGGTCAACGACGGCCACTTCTGCCTGGTTTTCAGCCACCAGTTGGCGGAGATACTCGCCCCGGCTGACCGGGACACCGGCAATTTCAGGTGCCTGGTTCATCGGGTGCGATTTCACCGCGGAGACCAGTGATTCAATCGCGGTCAGGTTCTTGGCGTATTCGCGGGCGTATTTGCTCTCTGCAGTCATCGATGAGGATAACAGCCTGGTGTCGATCTTCGCCGCAGATGCCTCGAAGCGTTCACGGGCCGAATTCTGCTTGGTGAGCAGTTCCGCCTGTTGCGGCGTGACGGCACGCTGCGACCGGTTCAGTTTGGATAGCAGCCGCTCGTACAGCCGGACCTTCGTTCTGGCGCGTTTCGCCCGCAGGTCCTGGTGCTCTTTCATCATGTCGATGTAATTGCGCTTTTCCTCCAGGAACTGGTGCTGAAGCTCTGTACGCAACTCTCCGTCGGCACGTTCTATCGCCGCCTGGAGGTCGCCGAGCGTGCGCTGTTTAAGCGAGATGTTTTGATCAAGATCGATGAGGGCGGCGGCGAGGCGGGATCTGGAGAAGTCGTTATCGACGGCCTTCTTCAGGTAATCGCCCGGCAGCTTGATCAGCTGTTCGCTGGCCGAGGGCGACCATGACGCTGCATTCTTCGCCGCCGCAGGGGGCGTCAGCAATGCCGTCGCAAGGACGATCGCCGCGGCGAGTGTGGGAGGTGTTTTTCGGGACATCGGAGTCTCCTTTCAGTCTGTAATTCAGGTCGTCTGGTCGCCGGTTATTGAGGCCGCAGGGCCGGCGCGCTTACTTGTTTTTCCAATGATTAATGCGGCGCATCTCACTCTTGACCTCGTCGGTCACATTCAGCGCGAGAAACTGGCCAAACGTTTGCGGTTCCGTACGGCCGAGCAGGGCTTCCGCCGTAGCAACAAAGGAGGTGCCGCCCGAGAAGTAGAGATCGTGTTCCGGCCAGGCCGATTTGAAACCGTCGAATTGACGGCGGGCCATCTCGACATCGCCCCCCTTGAAGAAGTTGACGACGCTGAGCGCATGAAGCCGCATCCGCTCGTTCGCCGCGACCGATTTGGCGGCAGTGCCGAGGTCGGCGTTGCATTTGTCCAGTACACGGGCGCTGGTGAGGAACGCTGCCGCGGAGCCGCGGGCGCGTGCGTCGGAATCCATCTGCAATGCCTGGTCACGGCATGTCCGGAAAGACTGCAGCTTCTGCATTTCCTCGAACCGGGCCTCGCGGAAACTTGCCTCCGCCAACGGGTTTGTCGTCTGGTTCATGTTGCAGGCGGCGAGCGCCAGCAGGGATGCGCCCAGCGTGGCGGCTTTGAAAATGTTCTTACGCGTGGTCATCGGGTGATCCTCCTTCTGGATAACGGGATTGGTTTGTGGGTGATTGATTGAACGTGCAGGCATGTCAGACCTGTCCGCGTTGAAGTTGTCGGCGGTAGTGTTTCTGAAGCTTCTGGACCTTGCGGACATAGCTGCGCGTCGCCGGAATTACCCGGGCGCGACCCGGCCGGCCGACCGCGGAGCCGCCGTTGTAATAGGACAGGGCGAGGTCGGTCCGGCCGTTATAGCGAGTGATCAGGCGGCCGAGAAAATGCAGGCCGAGGCGAATGTTGATCCGTGGATCCCAGAGCTGGTCCGGATGGACGCCGTATTCTCCGCGAGCCGTCGCCGGCATGATCTGCATAACGCCACGTGCACCCACGTGACTGCGTGCTTGCGCGTTGAAGCTCGATTCCGCATGGGCGACAGCCAGGGCGAGCGAGGCGGGAATGCCTGTGTTCCGGGCTTCGTGAACGACCATCCGTTTGATGGCCGCCTTGGTCAGGGGGCCGGGCGGCTGATTATAGGCTGTAACAGGGGCCGCGCAGCCAACCAGCAGGACAAGAGCGAACAGGAGGCCCGGGATGATCCGCAGGTTGGCGGGCTGGAGCGCCATGGATGCCGGGCGGTTTTCTGGATTGATGGTCATCTGGATACTCCTGGAGCTGTCGAAAGCGCTTTGAGCCAGCGCTCGTCGAGGCCTGAGACAACGAGATTGGGGGCGTTGACCCGCGCCCGTGCCGCCATCGCATCCTTGAGGGGGAGGGAAGGATCTAGTGCGAGAACGACACGGCGCGCGGGCCCGGTCATCGACTGGATGACCGTTTGGGGGTCGACGGGGCGCAGTTTTGTGTCGAGGAAGCGCTTGCCGTCGAAAATGATGATCAGGTCGTTGCCAGGTGCGGTCGCTGTTATTGCCGCCTGGTTTTGCGGGGTCGTGGGAGTGACGGTGGGAGCAAGCGAGAGCACAGAGGGTGCGCTTGTCCCGCTCTGGCCGGCACCCATCGAGATCAGGGTCAGCACCATCAGACTGAAGAACCCCATGGCGAGTGCGAGCGCGATCTCGGTCATCGCGTTTTCCTGGGCGGTGATGTTGATGCTCATTTTCTTTCCCTTCCCGGTGCTCAGCGCGTATCGCGGCGCATGTTTTC
>CAJQLI010000113.1 GCA_905479125.1 uncultured Alphaproteobacteria bacterium
GGAACAGAATGCGGGGGAACAGGATGGCAATCCCGACGAGGTCGACGCATGACCGATGTCGATGACGGTATCGATACAGCCTTGCGTGACAGGTTGATCGTCGCGACCCTGGCGCATACTCCGTTCGACGGCTGGTCCCAGGCGGCTTTGCGCGCAGGCGCGCGCGATATTGATATCGCCGAGGACGTCGCACAGGCGGCGTTCCCCCATGGTACACGTGATATGATCCGGCATTTCTCGCGCTGGGCGGACCGTTGCATGGTTGCCGGTCTGGAAGCAGCGGATCTTGAAGATATGCGTATTCGTGAACGCGTGGCCATTGCCGTCGAACTGCGCCTCGAAGCGCTGGAACCCCATAAGGAGGCCGTTCGTCGCGGCCTGTCCTGGCTGGCCATGCCGCAGAACGCGGTGCTCGGCGCGCGCCTTCTGTACCGCACCGTGGATGATATATGGTATGCGGTCGGCGACCGGTCGGCCGATTTTTCTTTCTATACAAAGCGCGGTTTGCTGGCGGGCGTCGTTGGGTCGACCACCCTGTTCTGGCTGGACGATGACAGCGAGGGCGGGACGGAGACATCCGATTTCCTCGACCGGCGCATTGCGGATGTGATGCGGATATCTTCGGTCCGGCGCCGCACGGAAGATCTCAAAATGAAAACGCCGAACCCGCTGCGTATCCTCCGCGATGTTGCGAGAAAGCGTTATGGCGGACAGGCGTTAAGGGGTGGATCGCACTCAGGGTGACAGCAGGGGTGACAGTCGGTTGACGTGACCCATTTTGCGGCCGGGCCGGCTTTCCGCCTTGCCGTATAGATGCAGACAGGCACCGTCTTCTTTCATGAGATCCAGCCATTGATCCGCCTCATCGCCGATCAGGTTGATCATCACCGCATCCGAATGCCGCGCCGGATCGCCGAGCGGCAGACCTGCGACTGCGCGGATAAACTGTTCGAACTGGCTGACCGCGCAGGCATCCATGGTCCAGTGGCCGGAATTATGCGGCCGGGGAGCGATTTCATTCACCAGAATGTCGCCGTCACGGGTGATGAACATTTCCACCGCCAGCAGCCCGATCAGGTCGAGCGCACCGGCAATCCGGTCTGCGATACCCTGGGCTTTTCCGGCGATATCGGCGGCGATGGTTGACGGGGCGGTCGTTGTGAACAGGATGTGGTCGCGGTGGACGTTGTCCACGGGGACGTAACTTCTGGTCGCGCCGCCGGGGCTGCGTGCGACGATGACGGATATTTCGCGCTCGAAATCCACAAACCCTTCCAGCACCGCAGGCGCTTTGCCGATTTCCGTCCACGCAGCGGCAAGGTCGCCGGCGGCGTTAACGCGGACCTGGCCTTTTCCGTCATAGCCAAAGCGCGCCGTTTTCAGGATTGCCGGAAATCCAATCGCGGCGGCTGCGTCCAGGTCCGTGGCGGTGGCGACGGGTGCCCAGGGAGCAGTCCCGATTCCGTTATCGGCGAGGAATGTTTTTTCGATCACCCGGTCCTGGGAAATATGCAGGGCGTCGACGCTGGGTCGCACCGGTACTGCTTCGGCAATCACGGCGAGGGTTTCGTCCGGGACGTTCTCGAATTCGAAGGTAACGACATCGACCGCATCGGCAAACGCGCGCGCAGCGTCCCGGTCTTCATAAGGAGCGGTGGTCTGTGCGGCGGAGACTTCCTTGGCAGGCGCATCGGCGTCCGGGCTGAAAACATGACAACGGTACCCGAGCGCGGCGGCGGCGAGTGCTGCCATCTGTCCAAGCTGTCCGCCGCCCAGGATACCGATGGTCGAGCCCGGCGGCAGCGGCGTGCCCGGGGTCCGTGAGGTGCCGTTTGTCACGTCAGCGGCCCGTCGGGGAATCCGGCACGTCGGCGGTTTGTTTGGCCCGCCATGCGTCCAGTTTTTTCGCTACCTTGTCATCGTGCAGCGCGATGATGGAAGCCGCCATCAGGCCGGCATTCTTTGCCCCGGGCGTTCCGATGGCGAGGGTTCCAACGGGAATGCCGCCCGGCATCTGCACGATGGATAACAGGCTGTCCATGCCGCTCAGCGCCTTGCTCTCGACCGGGACGCCGAGGACCGGCAGGGCCGTCATCGACGCCACCATGCCGGGCAGATGCGCAGCCCCGCCGGCTCCGGCGATAATCACATTCAGCCCACGCTCCCTGGCCGACTTGGCGTAGTCGGTCAGCCGGTCCGGGGTTCGGTGGGCCGATACGATTTTTGTCTCAAACGGAACACCCAGTGCTTTCAGCATGTTTGCGGCATTTTTCATGGTCGGCCAGTCTGATTTCGATCCCATGATGACCCCGACGACCGGTGCTTTTGCCGCAGGTTTCCGCCGATTGGAGGATGCCGCCGATTTGCGCGCTACCATGCTCGTTCCCTTAAATATCATGCCGCCAACCCGATAATCTCAGGATGACGGCCACGTGCAACAACAAGTGTACTAAAGACCCCATTATAGGCCTCGGATCGGTTCGCGCAAAGCGCAGGAATCCGCCACTCTAAACCAAATATTAACGTTTCAGATGGTATCAAAACCGCCTAACTGCAGAACCGGGTACCGATCTTATGCGCATAGATAACACACGACGGCCGGCCGCAGCGGCCGGTGTCGGCTCCTACCAGAAAGCGGGTAAGACCGCCGCCGCCGCGCCTACCCGACGGGCAGCGGACGGGGCATCGGTGCTTGGCATCCCACAGGGTGAACTGACGCCAAAGGTACAGGAAGCCATCACCCAGTTGATGGCCGAGGTCGATTCGCTGCGGCAGGAGCTCGAACAGAGCATGTCGCGGATCGAATATCTGGAAGAGCTGGCAGATCAGGATACGCTGGCACCGGTGGCGAACCGTCGCGCCTTCGTGCGCGAATTGTCGCGCAATCTTTCCTACGCAGAACGGTATGGAACGCCGTCCAGCGTGATCTATCTGGATCTGAACGGGCTGAAGCAGCTTAATGACGGCAAGGGTCATGCGGCGGGCGATGCCGCGATCCTGAAAGTCGCAAAAATACTGGCGGCGAATGTACGTGAATCCGATATCGTGGGCCGGCTCGGCGGTGATGAATTCGGTATCATGTTGTCCCATGCGGACGAGAATGCGGCCCGTGGCAAGGCGGAGTTCCTGGTGAAAACGATCGCCGATGACCCACTCGAATGGGAGGGCGAAGAGATCCGCCTGGATGTCGCTTTCGGCGTGCATACCATACGTGGCGGCGGCGATGCCGGGGCAGCGCTTGAAGCGGCGGATAAGGCTATGTACGCGAATAAGGCAGGCAGCCGCACGGAACCGGCCTGACGGGATTCCTGACGGGATTCCTGACGGGATT
>CAJQLI010000114.1 GCA_905479125.1 uncultured Alphaproteobacteria bacterium
TTCATGGCGCCATGGTGGAAAAGGCTGTTTGCCCTGCCGCACTCGCGTTTCCGCTGCCCGGTGGTGTTGAGTTCGATTCCGCCGCCGCGATGGGCCTCGCCTATCTGACGGGGTATATCGCGCTGACACGTCGCGGCGCGATGCAGCCGGGCGAGGTTGTGATGATCAATGGCGCTTCCGGTGGGGTGGGGCTGGCGTCCGTCAGTCTTGCCAAGGCGCTGGGCGCCAGTGTGGTACTGGCAGGTTTGACGACACCGTCAAAGGGTGATGCGGTCAAAGCCGCAGGTGCGGATGCGATCATCGATCTTACGGTTGATGACCTGAAGGACAATCTGCGCGCGCAGGTGACGGCGGCGACCGGCGGGCGCGGGATAGACCTCGCTTTCGACCTCGTCGGCGGTGATGTATTCGATGCGACGCTGCGGGCAATCGCCAATGAGGGGCGCGTTGTTGTTTCCGGCTTCACGTCGGGGACAATCCCGTCCGTGCGCACGAACTACCTGCTGCTCAAGAATATCTCGGTGGTCGGCTCCACGATCAATTACTACATCAAGGATGCGTCGCCCCTGATCGGTGAGGCTCAGGCGGCGCTTTACGACCTTCTGCTCGCGGGAAAGATCACGCCCAACATCATGAACCGTCTGACCTTCGATCAGTATATGGACGGTATCAAAATGCTCGAAGAACGTAAAATCGTCGGAAAATCCGTTCTGGTTATGTAAGGCAGGGGCTCTTATTTAGCGCCGGATCTGGAACCTGATTTCGTGCTTGGCGGCAGTGTGAATCCTGCCGTCAGGAACGGGATCATATATTTCAGTGCATCGTCCATTTTCGTGGAATCGAAGGAATCGCCCGCCAGGGTCCGGATGCGGCCGTTATCGGCCTGCGCGTACATCATCGAGCCATAGACGCAGGTCAGGCGCCAGAACAGTTCTTCCTTGGGGAGATCTGGACAGGCGCGGGCCATCATGTCGACAAAACGAGCCGCCACGGTGTCGAATGTGCTGAACAGGATGCGGCGGACATCGGGATTGGCGCTGGAACTCATACGTCCGAGCATGCGGCGGAAGTAGCGCCCTTCGTCACCGCTGGCCGGCGCATGAAACGCCGGAGATAGAAGCGCCCAGAGAATGTCTTCGACGGCGGGTGGGTTGTCTCCCCGTCTGCGATCACATTCATCGAGTAGTTCCATTCGGGCAGCGTTTACCGGCGTTGCGTAGTGCTCGAATACAACGTTCAGAAGTCCGACCTTGCTGCCGAAATGATAATTCACCGCAGCAATATTCACGTCGGCGTCGGTTGTAATGTCGCGCAGGGAAATATTGTCAAAACCGCCTTCGGAGAACAGGCGTGCTGCCGTGTGCAGGATTCGTTCTCTTGTCGATCCGCTGGCGGCCGCATCTGCCTGGGTCATTAAAGGTACCATCGATCTGAAGGTCTGCGGAAGAGATGATTTTTCCCCTTCAGCAAAGGATTCAAGATAATTAAACAACTGTTTGAAACAATCAATTAGAATGTTTTCGCCTTGGTGCATGGCTGGATGTTTCACTTTCAGGAATGGCGCTCCGATCCCGCAGACGGATTGGAGGTTTCTGTGCCACCAGGGATATTTTTCTTCTGCGGTTTTCCGGCTAGACTAGCAGACATGAAATTCCTCATACCGATACGGCTCTTCGCTGCGGCAGTTGGATCAGTGCTGATGTTTGGTGCGCCACCGGCGGTGGCCGATGCTATCGACGGCAATTGGTGTAGCGGGGTCAAAAGGATGGAGATCAGTGGTCCGAAGATCGTGACACCGGGCGGAAACAGCATTGAAGGTGTTTGCGGCCGTCACGACTTTACATACACCGTGCCGGCGGGAGAGCCCGGTGCGCGCGTCGACATGGACCTGATCGGTAATGAGGACATGCGTCTCTGGGCCAACGGGCGATCACCCATTCCCCAAATCGTCGGCGCGCAGATGTGGAAACGCTGTGCTGCGCCCGTAAGCTGATACACATTTTACCGAAAGATCACCGTGACGAATAAAACACCCAGTATCGCTATCCTCGGCGCCGGTATTGGCGGGCTTGCCGTGTCGGCCTGCCTGCGGAAAGCCGGGATAGAGACCACGATCTACGAACAGGCTCCGGCATTTGCGCGCATCGGTTCCGGCATCCAGATGAGTCCCAACGCGATGCGGGTGTTGTACGGCATCGGCATTGGCGACCAGATACGCGCCACCGCGTTCGAGCCGCCGCACTGGCGCAATCGGGATCATGATACAGGTGCGCTGACCAATGATCATCCGCTCGGTCCGGCTGCTTATGACCGCTACGGCGTACCTTACCTGCTGATGCACCGGGGTGACCTGCATGCCAAACTGCACGGGGCTGTACCGGATGAAACGATCCGCTACGGCCACAAGGTGGCCGGGGTCGAGCAGACCGACAGCAGCGTGACCCTGCGGTTTGAGAACGGTGAGACGGTGACGGCAGATGCATTGATCGCGTCCGACGGTGTTCATTCTATTGCCCGGGAATCGCTGCTTGGCGTCGAAGACGCGCGGTTCACCGGTCGGCTGGCCTATCGGACGGCGTTTCCGGCGTCGCTCCTGAACGGCTACGAACTGATGGATGACAGCGCCAAGTGGTGGGGACCGGACCGGCATATCGTTATCTACTACGTGACCGCGGCGCGCGACGAGATCTACTTCACCACCAGCCAGCCGGAACCGGATTTCCAGGTGGAATCCTGGTCGGCGACCGGTGATGTGAACGAGCTTCGCGCAGCCTTCGCCGATTTTCATCCCGATGTTCGCGCCGTTTTGGGGGCCTGCCCGTCGGTCAACAAATGGGCGATCTTCGAACGCGACCCGCTGCCGACATGGAACAGCGGCAACGTCACCCTGATGGGCGATGCCTGCCACCCCATGACCCCCTATATGGCACAGGGGGCGGCGAATGCGCTGGAGGATTCGGTGGTTCTGTCACGCTGTCTTGCGGATGGCGGTACGGATGATTTCCCGGCGGCTTTCAAACGGTTCGAAGCGGCACGGAAACCGAGGACATCGAAAGTACAGGCGACCTCCCACCGCAACGAGTTCATGCGCGAAAAAACCGACCCGGACTGGGTATATAGTTACGACGCATGGACTGTCGAACTTCCCTGAAGGAACATCGGACATCATGGCGAAACCGCATGACGATTATGCACCTCTATCGCAGTTCTTGGATGCGTTTCCCGATGTGTCTGGCAATGAGGTAAACGGCCTGGGCGAGACGACGCCCCGACCGGCGACGCCGTTCTTCTGGCATCCGCCTTCAAAACAGTCCTTTGGTGACCTGCAGGACGCTGTTTTGCAGCATCATCGCCTCTCGGCCGGTGTCAGGGCGACCTATTCGCCGAAAGCCCCGCGCGGTCCCAGGGCCGTCGAGCAGGTGCAGCTGCAGGTCGACAGGGACGCGGCCGCATGGACCGCTGATATCAAGACATTCGCGCTGGAGAACGAGGCCGATCTTGTCGGTATCGTGCCGATGAAGCCGGAATACGTGTACGAGGGCTATGAGATCAGCGAACCCTGGCTCATCATGATCGGTGTCGCGATGGATCATGAGCGGCTCAATGCGGCACCGGATACGCTGGATGAGCCGACCTCCGCGGTCGAAGTTGGCGAGCAGTACAATCGCGCCGCCCGGGTTTCCCGGAATCTGACGAACTACATCATGGGGCAGGGGCATTACGCGAAAGCCTATGCCGGGCCCTATGCATCAGCACTGCTGATGATACCGCCGGCGATTGCCGCCGGGTTCGGCGAGCTCGGCAAGCACGGGTCCCTGATCAACCGGACCTATGGTTCGTCCTTTCGCTTGTCTGCCGTTGTCACCAAAATGCCGCTGCTGGCCGACGCGCCCGACGTTTTCGGCGCAGATGATTTCTGTGCCAGTTGCCAAGTGTGCACGAAGGCCTGCCCGCCGGGCGCTATCTCCGAGACCAAGCAGACCGTGCGCGGGGTCGAGAAATGGTATGTCGATTTCGATAAATGCATTCCCTATTTCGGCGAAGCGCTGGGCTGTGGCATCTGTATTGGTCGTTGCCCGTGGTCGAAACCCGGAACGGCGCCCCGGCTGGCGGAAAAGATGCTGGCCCGCCGTGCGCGGCTGGCCGACGAAGACTAGCCGGCAAGCGTATCTTCGTTGGCGCCGGCCGAGGCCGCGTGACGTCCGGCTATCCGTCCCGACGTAAAGCCCCAGCCGAGATGATGGCCATGTCCTTCGAGCAACAGGCCGCCCTGTCCGGTCGACCCGGCGGCATATAGACCAGTGATCGGTATATCGTTTTCGTCGAGGACCTGCAGGTTCTCGTTCACTGCCAGGCCGCCATCCGTTGTCATAATAAAGGAACAGACCGGCCCCAGTGCCACGAAGGGCGGTGCCAGGCAGGGGCGGCGGGTGTCATCTGCGTCCCGGGCATTGTATTCTGCGACCGATTTTTCCAGCGTCGCGGGGTCCATGCCCGTCTTTCCGGCCAGTTCCGCCAGGGTGTTCGCCTGGAAAAAAATATCCGGCCGGTTGCGCCGGTAATCGTCGAGATAGGCATAGGCAATGCCGGGCGCGGTGGAGATAAAGTTCGGCCACGCACGGAACGCCGATGCAAGTTCGCCGTCCATAACAACGAATGCCTCGCCGTCGGGCTGGGCCGGCATGTGATCGGATGGAGACTCTGTCTCGTCCGAAAACCGCTCGCCATTGCGGTTGATCAGCAAAGCGCCCTGCCGATAGAGGTCGAGTGACGGCATAAGTGCGGTCGTCAGGAAGCCCATGACGAAGGGACGCAGCAGCCTTGGCGGCATATGGTCGATCGACCAGCGCACGACGCGGGCAAGCCAGAGCCATGGCGGAAGTTTGCGAACAAGGGTCGATTTTGTCGGCGGTCTGAAGCGGATCTCCGGTCCAAGTGCGACATCTCCATTGAGCACCCGTCCGCCTAGTGCGGTCACGGGGTCATGCCAGTCACCGGTGCTCTCGTCGTTGAATGGCCCGATACGAGCGACCTCGGGCGGCATGTAGCGCTGTTTTAGTGCGGGATTGGCGGAAAAATCGCCGGCGGCGAGGATGACGGCCTTTTCTGCCATCAGCGGTTCGCCGTTTACGACAACGCCGGTGACCCGTTTTTGCTCGACGATAAGGTTTTCCATCGGCGCGGAAGTGCGGATGTCGACCCCAAGTTTGCGTGCACGCTTCGTCAGGTGGTGGATGAGCATCCGGGAATTGGGCAGGATGTTGTGCATGCGTGGCCGGGTATGTGGCGGCTCCGGCATAGGGCCGTAGAAAACCAGACCGAGACTCAGCAGCCAGTCGAAGGTTGAGGGCGTATGATCGACAAGCAGGCGGCGCAGTTTCAGGTTGTCCCGGCCTTTCAGCCGTTCACCGTGAAACAGTTCCATGTCGTCAAAGTGGTCGTCCGGAGTATCGTAGATATCGATGGCGCGCTGATGGCGCGATGAACTGGTGGTGATAGAGCCGACGGACCAGGCAGTCGTGCCGCCGAGTGTCGGGTTTTTCTCGATCATAAGTGTGCGGGCGCCGTTCTCGGCGGCAGCGATTGCCGCGGCAAGTCCGGCACTGCCGCTGCCAACAACAATCACGTCAAAGGAAGTCATTGGCATTCCGGATACCTTCTACGTCAGCCGCGCCGGCAGTTTGACCCGGTCCGGCACTTTATGACCCTTGTTTTGCGCGCGAGCGCGCTTCAGCACCTCGATCGCGAGCGCGAGATCGGACAGCCCCATGCCCATTGCCTTGAACAGGGTGACGTCCGCGCCCTCGGGCCGGATCTCATTCGCGGCAATAACCGATGCGATGGTCCGGACGTCCTGCCAGGCCGCATCATCCTCACCGTAATGACTGCGGAATTCGGTCGACAGGTCGCGGACGCTGCGCAGGCTGTCGACCGCAATCAGGTCCGCGCGGGCGAACACATCATCGGTGAACTCTACCCGTGACGGTACGATGGCGCCCATGGCGTTGAGGTGGCTGCCTTTGGCCAGCATGTCGGCCGTCAGAAATGCCTCGGTCGAATTGGTGATCAGCGTGACGATAGGCGTATCGGTGACTGCTTCTTCGAGTGTATCAACGGCACGTGTCCGAATGCCGAGCCGGGCAGTAACGTTTTCTGCAAATACATGACGGGTATCCGGGTTGCGGCTGGACACGCGTACTTCCCTGAGTGGCCGCACGGCGTGGACTGCTGCGATCTGGGGCAGGGACTGCTTGCCGGTGCCGACGATACCCATGTCATCTGCGCCGTTAGCTGCAAGTCGCTTGGTCCCGACACCGGTGACCGCCGCTGTGCGCATCTGGCCGAGCGCGGTCGCCTCTATTACCGCGAGGCAGGCCCCGTCCTCTGTCGAAAACAAAGTCATCGTGGTCTCGGATTTTCCCTGGACGTTGATCCAGGTTTTGAACCCGCAAATACCTTCGCCCGCGACGGAGGCACCGATCGCATGCATTGCGTCATTTGCGGCGATCATCAGATGCGTTTTCGGCATGCTGGCTGCCTGGTCCTCTGCTTCGAGGGCGAGCGTTGTTTCAAGCGCGTCGATTGCTTCCGGCAGGCTGATCAGCCCCACAACGTCGGCTTCGGTCAGCCAGATAGGTTTGTCGGTCATAGAGGTGTTCAGTGTCTGGTTGATATGAACAGCATTGTAGCGCAGCGCGGTCGTGTTGAGAAATGCGCAGCCTTGTTATGCTAGGATTAGGATACAAAGAAAAAACGTGACGACGGGGAGATCAAACATGGATACGCAACCTGAACTCGATCCACAGACGGCACGTGTTCTCGACGACCTGACGGGACCCGGTGCTGTCCGTATTCCGGACCTGAGCCCGCCGGAGGCGCGGGCGGCGATCGAGCGTTTCGTCGCGAAGTGGGATCTGGATCCGCAGCCGGAAGTCGGCGCAACGGAGGATTTCGATATTCCGGGAGGCGCGCCCGACGTCGCTTTGCGGTCGCGGCTATACCGGCCGGCGGGAAAGACGGGCCCGTTACCCATTCTCGTGTTTGTTCATGCCGGGGGATTTGTCTTCGGCAGTATCGAGACCCATGACAGTTTCTGCCGGCTGATCTGCGCGGGGGCTGAATGCCTTGTCCTGTCTTTCGAATATCGTCTGGCACCGGAGCATAAGTTTCCGGCGGCGCATGAAGATTCCTACGCCGCGTTGCGCTGGGTATCCGAAAACGCGGAAAGAATCGGGGTAGACCCCTACAGGATCGCCGTCGGGGGGGATTCCTCTGGCGGCACGATGGCCATTGCCGCTTGTGCCATGGCAGCGGAACGCGGTGGGCCTGAGGTCGTAAAACTGATGTTGTGGTATCCAGGCACTGCAGGCGGTCCGCCGACGGAATCGATGAAAAACCTGTCGGAGGGGTATTTCCTCGATAGCGGGCTGATGAAATGGTCTATGGGGCACTACCTGAATGGCCCTGAAGATATGGCGAATCCGTGGGTAGCGCCGCTTAAAATGCAGGATTTCTCGGTTTTGCCGCCCACCTACCTGCTGACGGCGGGGTTTGATCCGCGCCACGATGACAATGAACTGTTCATCGACGCGCTTGCGCAGGCAGGCGTGGAGGCGGAATTTCATTCCATTCCGAATACGATCCACGGCTTCATGTTCATGCTCGGCGGGATCGACCAGGCCGTCAGGGCCGCGAAAGACGGCGCCGCCAGTCTTAAACGTGTGTTTTATGGGACGATTTGACCCAATTTCTTCGTTTGTACGGAACGCGCAGGGTCGATACAGTCAATTCTATAAGACCGAAAATATTCGGTGGCGAAAAATTCTAAATACTTATGGGAGAAAACAAGATGACCAAGAAAATATATTCGACCGTTCTGGCTGCTACGGCAGTTGCCGCGGTTGCCGCGGTCGCCGTTCCTGCGCAGTCCCAGGCAGCAACGTTGCGGATGCACACCTTCATCCCGCCGGTCGCAAACCCGGCAAAGACTTTCCTGATTCCGTGGGCCAAGAAGATCGAGAAAGACTCTGCCGGCGCGCTCAAAATTCAGCCTTTCTGGGCGATGCAGCTCGGTGGCAGAGCGCCACAGCTTCTTGACCAGGTTCGTGACGGCGTTGTCGACATTGTCTGGACCCTGCCGGGCTTTACGCCGGGCCGCATGCCGCGTGTGGAACCGTTCGAACTGCCCTTCGTTCACAAGGACGCCTTATCGACGACGCTCGCATTGCAGGATTACGGGACCAAGCATCTTGGCCCTGACCTGAAGGGTTACAAGCCGCTTCTGATTCACGCCCATGCCGGTTTCCTGTTTCAGACCAAAAAGCCCATCACGAAGATGTCTGACATCAAGGGGATGAAACTGCGTGCGGCTTCACGTGGCGGCGTCTGGCTTTTGAATGCACTTGGCGCAACGGGTATTGGCCTGCCGCTGCCGCAGATTCCGTCTGCTCTTTCCAAGGGTGTGATCGACGGCGTGACGTTGCCGTATGAGATCGCACCGGCGGTCAAGACGCCTGATCTCGTGAGCCATTTCTCGGATCTGGCCGGCGAACAGCCGCGCCTCGGCACGAACGTCTTTACGTTCCTGATGAACGAGAACAGCTACAACAAGCTGCCGAAAAATCTGCAGGCGGTCATCGACAAGAACGCCGGTGGAAACATCGCGGAGATGGCTGGTAAAAACTGGGACGCAATCGAGGCCCCTGGTCTCGCAGTCGTCAAGTCGAAGAAGAAGAACCAGTTCCATACCATTCCGGCCGACGAGGTCGCCAAGATGAAAGCAGCGGCACAGCCGGTGTTCGAGCGTTGGTTTGCTGAAATGAAAAAGATCAATGTCGATGGCCCGGCCCTGTTGTCGGATGCCCGTGACATGATCGCCAAGCACTCGAAATAAGGAATCTCCGGGCCGGCCTGATGGCCGGTCCGGAGTCTTTTCAAAGATATGGCCGAAGGCCCGAGCAATACCGCCAAGCCTACCGATCCGGTGGGGCGTAGGCTCTATGAGATCTCACGGATTCTCGCGATCGTCGGGGGTGTGCTGCTCTGTGCCATGGCGCTGCTGACCACAATCAGCGTGACGGGACGTTCGGCATTTCTGACGCCGATACCGGGTGATTTTGAACTGGTTGCCATCGGGACGGGGCTTGCGGTGTTTGCTTTCCTGCCATGGTGCCAGATGAACCGTGGGAATGTGCTGGTCGATTTTTTTATGGTCCTGGCGCCGGTCCGGGCGAAGACAACGTGCGATGTGATCGGTGGCGTTTTCTATCTGATCATTGCGATGCTGCTGACCTGGCGAATGATTTTCGGCGGGTTGGACATGTACAATTATGCTGAAAAGTCGATGACCATCAATTTTCCGCGCTGGACCACGTTTCCGCCGTCGATCCTGATGATGGGGTTTCTGGTGATCGTCATCGCCTACACCGTTTGGCGCAGCGTTCAGGAAACACGTGAAGGCCGGTATTTCGACGAAACAGACGTCGCCGATAACGAGCCGGGGAACTGATTCAATGGATGGGCTGACAATCGGTATAATCGGCTTCGGCGTGATGCTGGTGCTTCTTGCCGTGCGCGTTCCTATCGGGATTGCAATGCTCACCGTCGGGGTCGTGGGCTACGTTACCATTGCGGGTGAGGTCGCCCTGTTCAGTTATCTGAAGACGGAAACCTACTGGCGGTTCACCGCGGAAACCCTGTCTGTCGTGCCGCTCTTCATCCTGATGGGACAGTTCGCGGCGAAGGCGGGCTTGAGCTCAGCGCTTTTCAAGGCGGCGAATTCCTGGCTCGGACAGTTCCGTGGCGGCATTGCGATGGCGGCTGTCGGCGGTTGCGCGGGTTTTGGTGCGATTACCGGCTCGTCCCTGGCGACCGCTGCAACAATGGGACAGGTCGCACTACCCGAGTTGCGAAAATACAATTATTCCGGCGCCCTCGCGACCGGATCGCTTGCAGCCGGGGGGACGCTGGGCATTCTTATCCCGCCATCGGTTGTCCTGATCATTTATGCTGTGATGGTCGAAGCAAATGTGGCGACCCTGTTTCAGGCAGCTTTTATTCCCGGGGTTCTGGCAGCACTGGGCTACATTCTGGCGATCGCTATCGTCGTCCGGATATTCCCGGATGCGGGGCCAGCCGGACCCAGAACGACATTCGCCGCGAAATGGCAGGCAATTCTGGATATCTGGCCTGTGCTGGTGATTTTTCTGCTCGTAATGGGTGGAATATATATCGGTATATTTACGCCGACCGAGGGTGCCGGTGTCGGTGCGACTGGCACGTTCCTGATTGCCGTTATGCGCGGCGGGATGAAATGGAAAGACTTCGTGGATGCCATTCTGGGCACTGCATCGACGACAGCAATGATTTTCCTGATTCTGCTTGGTGCATCTATCTTCAATGCGTTTCTCGGTTTCTCACAGTTGCCGATTTTCGCCGCAGATTTCTTCCAAAACTCTGGGCTGAGCCCGATGGTTATCCTGGTCGGGATGATCGTGCTCTACGTGCTGCTCGGTCTGGTAATGGATTCGCTGTCGATGATCCTGCTGACGGTGCCGATTTTCTGGCCGATCATCGCCGGGCTCGATTTTCCGGTACAGGGAGAAGACCTGAAGCTGTGGTTCGGGATTATCACGCTGATTGTGGTCGAGGTCGGGCTGATAACGCCGCCTGTCGGGCTCAATGTCTTCGTCATCAATTCGATGGCGAAGGACGTTCCTATGATCGAGACGTTCAAGGGGGTGCTGCCCTTTTTCCTGTCCGACGCGGTCCGTGTGGTATTTATTATTATGTTTCCGACGATCACGCTTGTATTGCCGCATCTGCTGGAGAACTAATGACCACAAATGATATTCATCCGCCGCGTGCGTATCGCGACCCGGATTTTATGAATTCACCGGCCGGTAGGCCACTTCGGATACTGGCGGAATACCTTGAACCGCAGGAAAGGTTCGAGGAACAGAATATCGAGGACACGATCCTGTTTTTCGGTTCGGCTCGGTTATTGCCCCGGGCGGAGGCAGAAAAACGTCTGGAAGCGGCGGAGGCTGGCGCGGGTGACCTGGCCAAGGCCAAGGCCAAGGCCAAGGCCAAGGCTGATCTGAAGATGTCACGCTACTACGAAGATACCCGCCAGCTTGCTTTCCGGCTGACCGAATGGTCGAAGGAACTGGCGGATAAGGGACGGCGTTTCGTTGTCTGTTCAGGTGGTGGTCCCGGCATTATGGAAGCGGCCAACCGGGGCGCATCGGAGGCCAAGGGAGAGAATATCGGCCTCGGTATTTCCCTGCCGATGGAGCAGGGGGTGAACCCCTACGTGACGCGAAAGCTCGCCTTTGAATTTCACTACTTTTTTACCCGGAAATTCTGGTTTCTCTACCTTGCAAAGGCGCTGATCATCATGCCGGGCGGTTTCGGCACGATGGATGAGTTTTTCGAAGGCCTGACCCTGATCCAGACCGGCAAGATGAAGAAAAAGATGCCGATCATTCTTTATGGCAGTGAATTCTGGGATAAGGTAATGAACCTTGAGGCACTGGTTGAATTCGGCACCATCAGTCGGGAAGATCTCGACCTGTTCCAGGTCGTGGACAGTGTCGACGAGGCATATGAAATTATCATCGCCGGGTTGGAAGAATTCGTAGTCGATAATCCGGGGCCGCTTTTATAGGCCCGCTTTCATTTTGAAGTGACCGCCGGCGAATAACGGCTCTGAACAGCTCAGGACAGCTCAGGGCAGAAAATCTTCAAGGTCGACGCTGTCATAATTGCGTGGCATGGCGCGGGCGAAACGTGCCCGTTCATCGGCTTGCGTAACCGCCGGCTTGGTCGCGTCGATCATCCATTTCGTGCCAATGCGATGGAAGCTGTTCTGGCCCGGAACGACGGGTGAGATGTTATCCAGTGCGAAGACACGGGTGTTGGGGATCATGATGACATCTCGCTCTGCGTGAACACGGGTGGTCATGGACCACATGATCTGGCGCAGGTCGTTGGCATCGATATCGTCATCAACGGCGATTGCGAGCTTCGGATGCAGGTATGCGCCGGACAGTGCGGCCATCAGGGCCGTCTTGGCCTGACCTTCGACCCGTGGGCGCATTTTAAGAACCACCATCATCATGCCGGCAGACGCGTGACAGCGGACGTCCAGCAGGTCGAGCCCGCCTTCGACGTTTCTGAGTTGCTCTTTGGTCGCAATTTCAATCCCGAGCGCCATGGTGCCTTGGGTGTCGGTCGTCGGGTAACCGCAATGAACGGCGTAGAAGATCGGGTCTTTCCGGCGGGTCATGCAATTCACCCGGAAGACGTGAGACTCGGTTGCTTCCGCATAGGTGCCGGGGATTTCGCCGAACGGCCCTTCAGGAACCTGTCTATCGAAAAGGATTTCGCCTTCGAGCACCATTTCGGCTTCGGCAGGGACTTCGATGTCGACGGTCTTGCATTTAACCATACGTACGCCTTCGCCGAGCAGGGAACCGGCGATTTCCAGTTCGTCCTTGCCATAGGTCGTGGTGAAGCCGGACCCGTAGAAGATTGCCGGGTGCGCGCCGTATACCATAGCAACTGGCATGCTTTTGCCCTGGGCGGCATACATATCGTAGATGCGTTTGGCTTGACGCGGGACCATGATAAAGCCGGTTTCGCGCTCGTTGAGGATCATCTGGCGGTGAACCGACATGTTGCGGATGCCGGTTTCCGGATCCTTCACAATTGCCATGCCGGAGGCGAAGTAACGGCCGCCGTCTTCTTCGGAGGTCATCATTGCCGGAACGTCGAGAATATTGACGTCGTCGCCTTCGAACACGACTTCCTGCACAGGGGCTGCGTCTGAATCGACCTCGACCGTCTTGATCGATTGTCGCAGGCGTTCGCTCATCTCATCGAGGATTGTGTCTTCGCTGACGCCGAGCCCGATGGCCCATTTTTTGCGGTCGGCGAGAATCTGGCTTGTCGCCTGCCAGCCTTCATGGCCTTTTAGATTGCTAAAAAGGCTCGCTTTACCCAACTCGTTATAGGCCTTCCATTCTATCGCCGACATGTTCTCTGCCGGGTCCACTTCCTTGGTGAAGTTGATAAGTTCCCCCTGTTGCTCAAGGTTTTTCAGGAACGTGCGATAGGATTGGTCAGGCATGATCGTTTTCCTTTGATGATCCGTTCATTGTTACGGATTGCAGGTCGTCAGTGCAACGACTGGTCAGTCATGTAGCTCTGCGCATTCCGCATAGCGTTTGCGGTGAAGGCCGGCATTACCGTAACGGGCAGCAAGGATAATGGCGCGTTTGAGGTACAATCCGATATCGTGCTCGTCGGTGAAGCCGATGCCACCATGCATCTGGACAGCCGATTTACAGACGTCGAGCGCGCTGGCGGCGGCTTTTGAGAGCGCTGCAGATGCAAGGCCGGGTGAGCCGCCTCCCCCATCAAGTGCCCGTGCCGCCTGGTAAATCAGCGAGCGGCACATCTCTATGGCGGCAAGATTGTCGACCGCGCGGTGTTGAAGTGCCTGGAAAGACCCGATGGGTTTATCAAACTGTTCGCGGGTTTTCAGGTACTCGACTGTAATACCTTGTGCTGTTTCCATCACGCCGAGCAGCTCGGCGGCATTACTGAGGTGCAGGGCATCAAGCAGTGCCGAGATGGTCGCCGGGGTCTCATTGGCGCCTGTAACGGCACTACCGGGGGTTCCGTTCAGAGTGATCGTGCCGATTGATGCCCCATCGAGGGTTGGTCCGGCCTGGATTTCTGTCGCGTCACGGTCGACGA